>JBAXPT010000241.1:0-2412 GCA_037132095.1 Actinomycetes bacterium | reverse complement strand
TTGAACCCGCATCTGGAGCCAAGGCGATCGCCGATGTGATTCCGGATGAAGAGCGCCGTGCCTACGATGTGCGGCGTGTCATCGAAGCCTTGGTCGATGCAGGCTCTTTCTTTGAGGCGAAGCCTCGTTTTGCTCGTGAACTTGTTACTGGTTTCGCACGTCTAGACGGAAGGCCGATAGGAATTATCGCCAATAATCCGGCTCACCTCGGGGGCGTGCTCTTCGTTGACTCGGCAGATAAGGCAGCAAGGTTTATCTGGCTATGTGATGCGTTCGGCGTCCAGCTTCTGTTCTTAGCCGATGTTCCCGGGTTTATGATCGGGAGCCAGGTTGAGAGGCAAGGCATCATTCGACACGGCGCAAAGATGATTACAGCCGTGGCAGAGGCGACAGTCCCAAAGATATCTGTAATTCTTCGCAAAGCATATGGAGCTGGTCTCTATGCCATGTGCGGCCCTGCCTTTGACCCCGACGCAGTCCTGGCTTTACCGAGTGCGGAGATCGCAGTGATGGGGCCGGAGCCTGCTGTGAATGCAGTCTTTTACAACCGTATTCAATCTATTGAGGATCCCGATGAACGCTCTGCGTTTATCGCAGAGAAACGAGCCGAGTACGTAGAGGATGTCAACCTTCTCCACCTCGCGTCTGAGATGATTGTCGATGCAGTCGTGCAGCCCGAAGACCTGCGAAGAGAGCTCATCGCTAGATACGCCGTAGCGAGCAGGCGCGTGCGTGAAGTCTTTGAACGCCGCCACGGAGTCCCGCCTGTCTAGCGATCACCCCATAGTGGCACAGCGTCGAATTGAGTTTGACGGGGCCAATGGCTGCTTTCGGGCCGGGCGTGTGCTCCAATAAGGAGGTGCCATTCTGCGTCGAGTGTGATCGTTATATAAGCCCTGGTTTGGTTGGGCAGAATTCCGCATGCCCGACCTGCGGCCGTCCACTAGAAGTAGGGGCGCTTCAAGAGCGAGCGGAGGCACTGCTTGGCGAGGTAGAGGAGGAGCGCCTCCCGATTCCTTGGCACCTCAAGGCCCTAGCCGCTGGGGTTGCGCTCTACCTTTTAGTACGCGTCTGGCAAGGGATCTCCTGGTTAGCTAACTAGAGCCGGAACTCTCTGTAACCAGAAATTTCTAGGGCCAGAAACTTGAATAGATTTCGTTGCTCTTGAGCGGGCCCATTTAGCGTGCCCGCCTGTGAACTACAACCCATTTGATCCAGAGACGATCGCCGATCCTTTCTCCGCATACCGAGACCTGAGAACTGATGCTCCGGTATACAGGTCCGAGGAGCATGGGTTTTGGGTAGTGAGTCGTTATGACGACGTCACACGCGTCTTAAGAGACCATGAGAATTTCTCCTCAACTGCGGGTGTCGGGACTGAGTGGAGACCGGTTCCGATGATGATCTCCGTTGACCCGCCGGAGCACACCCACCTTCGTCGAATGGCGCAACGCGAATTTACGCCCAGGGCAATCAACGAGTGGGAGCCTCGCGTATCTGAGTTGGTCGAGGGGCTTCTTGATGGTTTCGTTGCGAACGGCGGGGGAGACCTTGTCCCAAATCTCGCATACCCAATCCCGATCGGTGTAATCGCCGACATGCTTGGTGTCCCGTTCGAAGATCGAGAGGACTTTAAGCGCTGGTCAGATGACACGATTGATGCTCTCGGCGGAGGGCTTGATCCCGAGACATCCTTGCGTGTCGAGACAAGTGTGTTCGAGTTTGCTCAGTATTTTATGAATGCGATTACTCAGCGCCGAGATGCTCCCGGAGACGACCTGCTGAGCATGCTGATAGACCCTGCCAATGGTGAGACTCTCTCGAACAACGATCTGGTGTCCTTCGCAATACTTCTACTGGTTGCAGGTAATGAGACAACTACAAATTTGATCGGAAATCTTGTCTTGGCTCTGGCGACCAACCCCGAGCAGTGGGATCTCCTTAAGGCGGACCCAAGTCTCGTTCCAGCAGCGATTGAGGAGGCCCTCCGATTCGATTCTCCGATCCAGGGATTCTTCCGCAATACGCTCCAGGAGACGGAGGTTCGAGGTGTGACGATCCCAGCAGATCAGAAAGTAATGGTCCTCTATGGATCAGCGAACCGCGACGAACGTAAATATCCAGACCCAGATCGCTTCCTCGTGCAGCGCAATCCAATGGATCATGTTGCCTTCGGCTCTGGTATTCACCTATGTCTCGGTGCACCCTTAGCCAGGATGGAGGGGGCGCTCTTCCTAAAGGGACTGCTATCTCGAGTTGAGAGAATTGAGTTGGACGGAGATGTGGTTCGCACACATAATCCTCTACTTCGTGGTGTCTCGCACCTGCCAGTGAGGGTTATGCCCCGCTAAGATCACCACTCCCTCGCCTGCTTGCAGGCGTAGCGGGCTGTGGCGCAGCTTGGTTAGCGCG
>JBAXPT010000240.1:0-2422 GCA_037132095.1 Actinomycetes bacterium | reverse complement strand
TGCCCTTGGGATGCAGAGCAGACTCATCGTTCCCTATCGCGTTATTTATTAGAAGAGGCGTACGAGACAGCGGAGACTATTGAGGGGCTATCGATTGATGCTCCAGCAGGCGAGGCTGATCTCGATGCTTATGCGCTACTCGCCGACGAACTTGGAGATGTTCTCTACCAAGTTGTGTTCCACTCAATTCTCGCTGAGGAGGCAGGGGCCTTCACGATGGCGGATGTCTCGCGAGGAATACAGGACAAATTAATTAGGCGCCATCCTCATGTCTTTGGTGAGGTTGAGGCGAATACCTCAGATGAGGTCCTTGCGAATTGGGAGATGATTAAACAGGAGGAGAAGGGCACATCCTCGATAATTGAGGGGATCAGCGCATCGCTCCCCAGTGTCCTCTACGCACTAAAACTTTTTCGCAAGGCAGAGACACTTGGGCTCCTCCCCGAGGGGCGTGCTGGCGCACTCGCTGAGTTAGATGCGAGCGTTGATGCGGTCCGTCAAGGCGTAAGTGGTGCCGATGATCCAATCATTGGGGATTTATTAGCCGCAGCGGTTGCCCTATCGCGTGCGGACGGCGCCGATGCCGAGGCCGCTCTCCGGGCATGGACTAAGCGTTTTCGAGCACATTTTCTCGCTACAGAGGCTCTCGCCGCATCTGAGGGCGTCGATCTTCGCACCGCCGAGCCTGGCGTGGCTCGTGCGCTCTGGGGTCGGGCTGGTTAAGCACAGGTGGCGCGGGGGTGCCCATGCGTGCTCCAATCCCTAGATGGCTACATACGAAGTCCTTGGAAGTCAGGTCTCTACACCGGTTGAGATTCGCGATGCGAGATCTTGGTTCTCCACATTTGCAGTGCCGCTCGATAGCGCTCGCGACTTAATTTCGTATAGCGGTCTCGAGCCGTCCCCGATCATGGGTAAGCGCGCTCTAGTGAGTCTTGGATTCGTTAGGTATGTGGATGGAGATTTAGGCCCCTATCACGAAGTGGTTGTCGCCGTAATAGTGAGCGCACCTGGCAGCAAGAAGAGTGGCGAGACTGGTGCGTTTATCCATCAGTTGCCCGTGAACCAGCCGTTTACCTGCGCTGCTGGGAGAGGAATCTGGGGCTTCCCGAAGTTTGTTACAGATATTGAGATTGACGAAGGCCTCCATAGGGATACCGGGACACTCAAGATCGATGGCGAACTGGCACTAAAGATCTCTATTGGGCACGGTGTACCAACCCGCTTGCCAGACACATCTCTAGCTGCGTATTCATGCGGCGATGGAGTGCTGCGTCGAACAGAGTGGCGTCTTGACGGTGAAGGATCACGCGGGCGGCCGGGGGGCGTGAAGATCGAACTGGGGGATAATGCATTCGCAGATGAGCTGCGCATACTTGGGTTCCCTCGCCGAGCGCTTATGAGCGGATCAATGCGCAGGGTGCGTATGACCTTCGGAGATGCTGAGGTTGTTGATCTGGAGCCACCAAGTACCACCGACGGATCAGATTCAATCGTGGGAGTAAGCAAGTGACATTCCGAGGTCGCGTAGCCTTAGTTACCGGGGCTGCAAGCGGTATTGGTTTGTTGGCTGCCAAGCGTTTGGCGGCTCAGGGAGCGCTCGTCGCTGCTGTTGATCTCTCCCTTGAAGGCTTGGCGCCGGCTCTAGAGCACTCGCCAAATGTGCATGCATACGCCGCAGATGTAACCGATCAGAGCGCAGTAGATGATGTTGTAGCCCGCATTACAAGCGAACACGGTGGAGTCGATCGACTCGTTAGTGCCGCAGGCATTTGTCTTCCAGGGCTGCTTCAAGATCAAGCAATAGAAGATATTTCTCGTGTCATGGATGTGAACTACGGCGGCAGCGTTCGGATGGTTAAGGCAGTACTTGATGGAATGATTGAGAGAAGTCGCGGAGACATCGTCTTGATCGCATCTTTGGCTGGGTGGGTTCCGTCATATCGCATGGGGGCATATGGAGCCTCCAAGTTTGCGGTGGTTGCATTCGGTGAAGTGCTGTCGCATGAACTTCTCGGCACCGGGCTCCGCACGGTTGTCGTCTGCCCGCCGCCGGTGGATACGCCGATGCTCACCGGGATCAACGAAGCCGACCCGAGGGCACTTGAAGGGCTCCCAGGGATTGAGGCCAGAGAGGTTCTTGACTCGGCGGAGGCAGCCCTCGAGCGTGGAGAACTATTCGCATTCCCTGGCCCTAAAACACGTCAAGCAGTGAGGACTCGGCGCCTTACCCCCGAGCTCCTATGGCGACGGCTCTCTCGCGTTGAGAATGGCCCAGCGCGTCAACCTCGCCACGGCGCTCCCCCCGCTTGATCGGGATAACCCCTAAATATCTGAGGAGTATTAACCCTGATAAACAGCCACATGTCAGCCTCACAGGGCTACTCTGTCAACATTAACCACAAGATTTCCCAGAAGATTT
>JBAXPT010000239.1:0-2449 GCA_037132095.1 Actinomycetes bacterium | reverse complement strand
ATGCTGCGCCTTGCACGTGCGCGCGGTGGAAACCCTGACGATCCGCACCGCAGAGACCCGCTCGACTTTGTGCTTTGGCAGCCGAGTCTCGCCGACGAGCCAGCCTGGCGCGCCCCCTTCGGCGTGGGGAGACCTGGTTGGCATATCGAGTGCTCTGCAATGGCCACCCAGGAACTCGGCGAGACGATCGACCTCCACGGTGGGGGAACGGATCTGATCTTCCCTCACCACGAGTGCGAGATCGCGCAGAGTGAGGCCATTACAGGGAAGCCTTTCGTTAAGCACTGGCTCCACTCGGCGATGGTTGCCTATGAGGGCGAGAAGATGAGTAAGTCGCTTGGAAACCTTGTATTCGTCTCTGATCTCCTTGAGCATGCGGATCCTCGTGCTATTCGCTTAGCTCTAATGCACCATCACTACCGCTCCGGGTTTGAGTGGCATGACACAGGCATTCAAGACGGCACTGCATTGCTCCACCGTCTGCTTGCCGCAGCGCAAGCATCCGGAGACCCCGACCCTGCTCCCTTCGGAGAGCGTGTTCGCGAAGCCCTAGATAATGATCTCGATGCCCCTACCGCTCTCGAGGCCTTGGATGACCTCGCTTCAGCGATTCTCTCAGACGGATCTGAGGGCAGTGACTCCGCCGCAGTGCAGGAGTTATGCAAATTGAGTGCCCTTATTGGGGTCGATCTCTCGACTCCATTCTCAATCGGCGCAGAACCACTCTAAGGCAGCGGCTCTGGCCGGTAACCTCTAGACCAATGAGCACTCAAGTAACGATCACCCTCCCAGACGGTTCAACCCGCGAGTTTGAGTCAGCCACCTCTGGTGCGCAAGTAGCCGCCGCTATTGGTTCCCGCTTGGCAAAGGCTGCAGTCGCCGCGAAGGTAGACGGTGAGGTTCTCGACCTCAGTGCGTCGATCTCTGCAGATGCAAGCGTGGCGATTATTACGGGCGACTCCGAGGAGGGGCGCGAAGTGCTTCGTCACAGCACCTCGCATGTTCTTGCTCAAGCAGTCTTCGACCTATTTCCAGGGGCCAAGTACGCAATCGGCCCTGCAATTGCAGATGGCTTCTACTACGACTTTGAGTTACCAGATTCTCAGCACTTCACCGAGGACGATCTTGTGAAGATCGAGAAGCGCATGCGCGAGATCGTAAAAGCAGATCAACCATTTGTGCGCGAGGAGTATGCGTTTGCTGATGGTTTAGAACTCTTTATAGATCAACCCTACAAACGCGAGATCATCGAGAATGTCTCGGCAGGGTCCTCCGGCGTGGCCACTTCTGGCGATGACGCGAAGTTAGATGCCGGAGAGGTGGGGCAGGGCGGAGTCGTTGGTATCTACCGCAACATCGCTGCAGATGGATCAACCGCGTACTTAGACCTGTGTCGCGGCCCACACGTTCCCTCTACCTCGCGCCTGGGATCTTTTAAACTGATGAAGGTTGCCGGTGCTTACTGGCGAGGTAGCGAGAAACGCCCGATGCTTCAGCGCATCTATGGAACTGCTTGGGAGTCCAAGTCGGCACTTGAGGAGCACTTGACGCGTTTGGCCGAGGCCGAGCGCCGTGACCATCGCAGACTCGGAGCGGAACTCGACCTCTTCTCGTTCCCAGAGGAGCTCGGCTCAGGGCTCGCAGTCTGGCACCCTCGAGGTGCTGCGATTCGTCGTGTGATGGAGGATTTTTCCCGCGTGGAGCACGACGCTGCCGGGTACGAACTCGTATTCACACCACACATTGCGAAGTCTGTTCTCTGGGAGACGAGTGGCCACCTCGATTTCTATGCGGATGGCATGTACCCGCCGATGGAGCTTGAGGGGGCGACCTATTACCCCAAGCCGATGAACTGCCCATTCCATGTGCTCATCTTCAAGACGCATACACACTCGTATCGTGATCTACCGCTTCGCTTCTTCGAACTCGGAACTGTGTATCGATTTGAGAAGTCGGGCGTGCTCCATGGCCTACTGCGAACGCGCGGCTTTACTCAGGACGACAGTCATATTTTCTGCACGCGCGAGCAGATAGTGCCGGAGCTGAGTTCGCTTCTTGAGTTTGTGACACGTTTCTTACGTGCCTTCGGATTCAACGACTTCGAGGCAGATATCTCAACTCGGCCAGAGGGTAAGTCCGTCGGTAGTGATGAAGACTGGGACCTCGCAACCGCAGCACTATTTGAGGCTGTAGAGGCGTCGGGTGTTCCGTATCAAGTAGCGGAAGGCGATGGAGCGTTCTACGGACCAAAGATCGACATCCATATCCGGGATGCAATCGGGCGTCGCTGGCAGCTCTCTACTCTTCAGGTCGACTTTCAACTGCCGCAGCGTTTTGATGTCGAGTACGTAGGGGCAGACAACGAACGCCACCGACCAATCATGATTCACCGTGCACTATTTGGATCTATTGAACGCTTCTTCGGAATTCTCGTTGAGCACTATGCCGG
>JBAXPT010000238.1:0-2459 GCA_037132095.1 Actinomycetes bacterium | reverse complement strand
TGGTCTGCGCTATAACCAGTTCCATACAACCGCTCTCTGCTCCCCAACGCGCGCATCGCTTCTCACCGGTCGCCAGCACCACTCCGTGCACATGGGTGGCATCACTGAGATTGCAAACTCATTCCCAGGGTATGACTCCGCTATCCCTGCAGAGGCTGCAACGATCGCTCAGGTCTTACGACTCTCCGGCTACTCAACTGGTTGTTTTGGAAAATGGCACCTCGCTCCGCTCTGGGAGCAGAGCCCAGCAGGGCCGTTTGATCGCTGGCCAACCGGTGTTGGCTTTGATCGCTTCTATGGAATCCTTGGGGCAGAGGCATCTCAGTTTGAGCCAGCGGTATACGACCAGACAACTCCGATCAATCCACATATCGGTCGCGATGATTATCACCTAAGTGAAGACCTAGCCGATCAAGCCATCAACTGGATTCAGCGTCAGCATGTTTCGGCTCCCGAGAGGCCTTTCTTCTGCTACCTACCAACACCAGCAGTTCACGCGCCGCATCATGCGCCGCGTGAGTGGATCGATCGCTTCGCCGGTGCCTTTGACGACGGTTGGGATGCAATGCGTACCCATATTCATGAGCGCCAAATACAACTCGGGGTTATTCCGCCCGAGACTGTGTTAACTCCGCGCCCGGAGCAGATCCCGGCATGGGATGACTACCCGGATCGCTTCAAACCGGTAGCGACGCGCCTAATGGAGTGTTTTGCAGGGTTTCTTGCGCATACCGATGCGCAGATTGGTCGAGTCATTGATGCGATCGACGAGCTAGGGCTAACCGATAACACGCTGGTTATCTACATCACAGGCGACAATGGTGCATCTGCCGAGGGGACAGTAAATGGAGCATGGAGTGCGCCATCTTTTCAGAATGGCGTGCACGAAGACCCCGAGTGGCTACTTGAGCACATGGATGATTTCGGAACGGCACTCTGCGAGAACCACTTCAATGTCGGTTGGGCCTGGGCTCTTGACTCGCCGTTCCAATGGATGAAGCAGGTTGCCTCGCACTTTGGTGGCACTAGAAACGCTCTCGCTATCTCATGGCCAAAGCGCATCAAAGATGTTGGAGCATTGAGGAGCCAGTTCCATCATGTAGTCGATATTGCGCCGACTATTTACCGAGCGGCCGGCATCATGGAGCCTGAGAGTGTGAACGGGATTGCACAGATGGAGATGCATGGCGTCTCGATGGACTACACCTTTGATAGTGATGGTGAGAGTAAGCGCACTACTCAGTACTTTGAGATTCTTGGCAACCGAGCGATCTACCACGATGGGTGGGTAGCGGCATGTTTTCACGGGAGACTTCCTTGGATTCGCCTGCAGGGTTTTGAGTTCGATGGCGAGCAGGAGCGCTGGGAGCTCTATGACATTCGTAACGACTTCTCACAGGCATTTGATCTAGCGGAGAAGCACCCAGAGAAGCTTAGCGAGTTGGTAGCAAAGTTCGATGAAGAGGCAAGGCGTTATGGCGTCTACCCACTGCGCGATGTCTCATCTCCGCGCGCTGGTGAGTTCGGTGTGCCGTCGCTGCTAGGTGAGCGCACCTCAATGACGTACACGCCCGCACATGTGCGTATGCCGGAGTCATCGGTATTAAATTTAAAGAATGCCTCTTGGCGTATTACTGGTGAGATAACAGTTAGTGCTGATGAGGTTGCGGAGGGAGTAATCGCATGCCAGGGCGGAAACATGTCGGGCTGGTCGCTTTATTTAGATAGGGGCCGACCTGCGTTTGTATATAACTGTTTTGGGCACGAGGTCACTACGCTTATGGATGATCAGGTGCTTGACGTAGGGCGCCACAATGTCGCTACAACCTTTGATTATGACGGAGGGTTTGGTGCCGGAGGCGAGTTAGTTCTCAGCATCAATGGAGATGCAGTGGCGCACGCGCGTATTGAGCGCACCGTGCCGCTTGTCTTCTCCATGAGTGGCGAGACATTCGATGTCGGGATTGATACCGGTTCGCCAGTTGGCAACTATCCGCACGGATTTACTTGTAACGCCGATATCCACGGCGTAACTCTGGAGCGGTTGAGCGAGCCCGGGGATGCAGTAGCGGCGGCCATGAAGTCCGGCTTACTGCAGGCTGGGCTGCGTACTCAATAGTTGGGAGAGAGTCCGGAGCATTCCAAAGGGGAATGGGTCTGCCCGGCTTTGGACCCCACAACCCCCAATTGCTCAGGCAAGTGTCATAGAGATATTTGCAAAATGCAAGTACTTTCTTTATGGACAAATCGTACTTTGTGTACGATAATGACTACATGAGGGCAGGAGAGAGAGAAAACAAGGGCTCCGCTGTGGCTTCTGGGCGAGTCGCAGCGAAGGCTGAGGCCAGTAGACATGCACTAGTGGAGGTCGCCATTGAGCGCCTCTTAACCCACTCACTAGATGGGCTTGCTTCACTCGTAAACCCCTCAGTGCTAGCCCGAACCTCGGAGACAGTGAG
>JBAXPT010000237.1:0-2462 GCA_037132095.1 Actinomycetes bacterium | reverse complement strand
AATACTCTCTGGGGATCTAGCAACGACTCCAATTACGACGCGCAGAATGTTCCAGAGATTCGCGGGACTGATTTTTGGAGCGATGGTGGGGGAACCGGTCTTTACTGGCTTCGCTACGAAATGGCTGCAGCGGCTGTTCGGAAAATCAACATTGAATCGCCGGGGTTTTACAAGGCTTTTAACACTGAGTACTACCGCAGGATTAATGCCAGCCCAACGACTCTTCGATCAACCCGCCCCGTAATAGTGGACATCATAAAAAATCTCATTCCGCAGATTGAGGGAACGCCAGCTGCTAACTGGATCGACGCGCAGAACATCTTCTATTCGCAGAATGTTTACGGCCAGAAAATCTTCCACAAGATTCAGGACTATCCAACAAGCGAGCTATACGCATTCCAGAACCTCTACTTCACAGAGACAATGAGTTGCGGAAGCGAGTGGGCTTGCTGGGATGGCACTAAATGGGTGTATCACAGGCTAAATGGTGCCACTGGCACCGCGCGTCTCCTCGACGCAGAGGGTGCAGCCGTGTGGTCAGGACCTCTGCAGATCACACCCACAACTAACCCAGCAGACGGGTACATGGGCTTCGGCTCAGCAGTCAAGAGCCTCACAACTGCATCGACACTGCTGCCGTGGCCGGGCGGGAACACCGCTGACTACGTTATGAACCTCTCTACTTTGAGCCTCTATACATTTGAGACAACATTTACGGACCCGCTAACGAACAAATCAACCACCAACAGCATCAAGCGAGTACTTGGACAGCCGGTGGCTAACTATTTTGGGGGCGTTTACGGTGGCGTAATAGGCCATAGAAACGGCACTATCTACCTTGACCATGCGGGGATGGCTACAGAACCAGGAATACCAGTAGCACATGGTGCGTTTGCCGGTACTCGCTCTTGGTCGGGCATCCCTAACACCCGCACCGGGGGACGCGACTCAATACCCGGTCGAGTAAGCGTCACCTTCGTCGATAGCGATACTGGGCAGACGTTCCGAGCACTCCGCAACATTGATTACGGAAGCGCGACTGGTAGCCAGATGTTTCTCTTTGACTTCACCCCAATCCCCGATACGTCTCCGCCCGCAGTCTCAATTACCTCCCCTACAGCGACCTCCTCAATCTCAGGGTCTGTAACAATCAGCGCAAATGCATCCGATGATACTGGTGTCACACGAGTTGAGTTCAGCGTCGATGGATCACTAATCACTACAGATACTGCTGCTCCCTACAGCACCATTTGGAACGCTGAGGCATCGCCTCTTGGGCTCCACTCGATAACTGCCAAGGCATTCGATGCAGCCGGGAATTCATCGGTCTACACAGTTACGCCGCGCGTGGTTGACACAACTGCCCCGGTAGTTAAGTTCACCACACCTCTAACTGGGGCCCTTCTAACCACAGGCACAAAAGTAACGCTGACCGCAACCGCAACAGACAACCGAGGCGTCGCCCGAGTTGAATTCACAGTCAACGGAGTCCTTAAATCTTCCGATACAACCAACCCGTACTCTTGGGTTTGGAGCGTGCCATCGGGTAAAGCGATTACCTACACGCTACGAGCAAGGGCTTTCGACGCTGCAGGGCTCTTCTCTGACTCCATAATTACTGTGAAATCAAAGTGACAACCTCAAAGTGACAAAGAGTCACAAGTAACGCCAGCCTTCATCAAGAACAGTGAAGCCTGGGAGTTCAGTTAGGAAATTTGAACCCGCATGTAGGATCATCCGAGCGTGAGAACTCTCGTGTGCTCCGGAACCAGCTTCCTCTTAGCCGTACTTTGGTTCGATTTAATGTTCGACACTCAAATAGCAGGAAAACGCGGAGCAACTCTCCCTGAAGAGACTCTTGATTCAATCTCCCGTTACTACTCGCGCGTCACTACCACGGCACGGCCAATGAACCGCTTAGTGGGCATAGCAATGCTTGGGACATTGATCGCACTCGTCGTTCAGGTGCAGAAGCACCAAATCCCGTCGAGTCGTGCGATTATTTCACTTGTCCTTGCAGTGGTCGCTATCTCTATTGCGCTTGGTCGCACGTTGAGAAATGCAATTCGCTTAGGGCGCCAAGACGAAGACCTCGTTACGCAATCTCGTCTGGCGCGTTTAGTTCTGCGCGATCACTTAATTTGTTTCGTAGCCCTAGGGTTGCTGCTTATGCTTCAGCTGATGCCTTTATGACATTTGATTGCGCGCAGCAGCGACGCTTATAACTAAAGAGGCCACACCTGTGGAGTATCAGGTGCCCCAAGTAAATCGCCGTCACTAATCCCCACTTGGGTAGGCCTCCTCGGCACCCCGGGACGGAAGTTGTAGCGGATGTCATCCCCGCAGTAGCGAAGCGAGATTGCCCGACGCCGACGCGTAGCCGATGAATTACTCGGCGAACCGTGGAGCGTTCGATAGTGATGTACAACTACGTCACCAGGCACGAGTTCAAATCCAATGAG
>JBAXPT010000236.1:0-2463 GCA_037132095.1 Actinomycetes bacterium | reverse complement strand
GGGCGACGGTCAGAGACTTGGGGCTGGCGACCTGTGCGTAGTGGTGCAAGCGGTGAATCGACTAGCAGTATCCGCTGTGTGCGAGCGCCGAGGCCCTCAACAGTTGCACGCCACGGCAATACGTTCTTGCTGTCGTCCCAGGCGCGCTCGAAATCTACCCACGTACTCCAGTCTGGAATGGCCCAGATAACGATTGCTTCATCGCGTGCGCTCATTGCGGTGTGGTACGAACCGATTGGAGTCAGGCCAGCCTCTGCATATGCGCTGAGTCCGCTGTCGTGAAGGGCATTGAGATAACGCTCGACCTCGCCGAGAGGAGTTGTAATTAATTCGTGCGCGTATGCGATGCCGTTAGTGCCTGCAGCGTTGTGCTCTTCGATGCTTGGGCTCCATGGGGTCGGCACAACAATTCGGTCGAGGCCACCACTGCGAAGTGATGTTGCCTCGCTCCACCACTCGACAAGTGATGGATCCTGTGCGCCGGTCCCGACGAGCTCGTGAGCAAAGTTGGCGGCGAGGCCTTCCCAGTCTCTGTACTCCCACATGTTGACAACCTCAGGCCAGCGACCTGTTGAGCCAACTGTTGCCCAGACACCGAAGCAGAGCTGATCGCGTTCTTCCCGGGCGATCGGGCACCAATTAGCAGTCATGTGGTGCATGTACTTGGCGCGGTTATGGCCAGAGATCTCTATGAACTCGTGTATGTAGACCTTGCTATTACCGAGTGATTCAGTGCCAGTCGCCATGCTCGCCAACTCTCCTCTTGAACCGGGGGTGTTACTCGCCGGTCCAGTTTGGTGTGCGCTTCTCGGCGAATGCGACGGCACCCTCGATGGAGTCCTTAGATGCGAAGACCTCCATGGCGAGTGCATAGTTGCGTGGCCATGCATCTTCTTCTGTGAGGTCCGATGCCTCTTGGATCATGGTGAGCGAGTTGCGGACTGCGAGTGGGCCGTTCTCAGCGATGCGTGCTGCGAGTGCAACTGCTGCATCGAGTACCTCTGTCATCGGGACAACACGGTTAACAAGACCGAGTGCAAGCGCGCGCTGCGCGTCGATCGGGTCACCGGTAAGTGCCATCTCGGAGGCAACCGCGAGTGGGATGCGCTTAGGAAGGCGGATGAGTCCACCGGCTGCGGCGAAGAGTCCACGGCGCACTTCTGGGAGACCAAAGATTGTCTCCTCGCCAGCGACAACCATGTCGCATGTGAGCATGATCTCGAAACCACCTGCGAGTGCGGGGCCGTTTACTGCAGCGATGAGGGGCTTCGTATAACGACGAGTAACCATGCCGGCAAAACCACCACGTGCAGTCGCGAGCTCAGCGCCGCGACCAACCGCTACCAACTTCAGGTCAGCACCTGCGCAGAAGGAGGTTCCACGACCAGTAATAACGACAGAGACGATCGATGAGTCGGCCTCGAGTTCGTCTAGGGCGGCCTCCATGCCCTGGGCGACGTCACCGTTGACGGCGTTGCGGGCCTCTGGGCGATTAATTGCGATGATGCCGACAGCGCCGCGACGCTCAATCTCTATAGCCATTTTGGATCTCCTATTAATCGGATTTGTTGCAACCCTAGTTAGGGGGAGGGTTTGGCGGCTTCCTCAGCGCTTAGGTGTGAGCCAATCTCGCCATATTCCGCCTGCGCTTTGGCCTGCGACGGGCCTGTCACGTACACTGCCAAACGCACTACATGCGCTCGTAGCTCAACGGATAGAGCATTTGATTACGGATCAAAAGGTTGGGGGTTCGATTCCCTCCGAGCGCACCACACAGATGTCGCTTAGAACCTCGGATTTCTAACAGCGAAGGTCGGCTCCCAACCCAATGGGAGTAACAATGCTCAGCCACGCACTCAGCCACGCAGGAATTCACGAAGAATCCAAGGCCTTCTGTATTGCTTCAGAAAGCCATCCTTGGAATAGGGGTGTAAGAAAAACCTCTATAGAGATGCCAAACCGGAATGCTCTAAGTAGCAGCGCAGGTAAAGGTTTTATAGCACTGCGCTATAAGCATGATGTAGGTAACCGTGCAGATAAAACCTCCATTGAACTGTCACATCAGCATGCAGCAAATAGCAGTGTAAATAGGTTCACAAGAGATCTATTTAAGACTCCATTGCACGGTGTTTCTCGACGCTCAAATTTGTATGTGCGAAACGCCTTCCTCGACCTTTTATTATTTGGGGGTAAACAACTCTCGCAAAAGGCCTTGAGATGTGAATCTCTAAATCGTGTTCTCGGACATGGTGTCTCTAAAGCCCAAGCGACTGCTATCAGCACAGAATGCTGGCCACAAAGAACTTGGTCCCCGACATGCAACCAGAAGCACTCGTATACACAATCCCCGAATGTGCAGAGGCGTTTCGCATGTCAAAAAACACTATCTACAGGCTTGTTCACGAAGGGGTTCTCGAAGCAATACAGATCAGAGGCAAATACCGGATTCGCAAACCAGCCGTC
>JBAXPT010000235.1:0-2477 GCA_037132095.1 Actinomycetes bacterium | reverse complement strand
AGAGCTAGAGCGCTTAGCCCGAATGCGATGCGCCATGATTCAGGGCTCCGATCAGCGAGTGGTAATAAAACAACCGCGATAGCAAACCCGGCACCTGCGGCGAGACTAAGGATCGATACGGCCCAAGCCCGTGCGCCATCGGGTGCTTCTTCTATTACTGCTATGCCTCCAATTACCAGTGCCGAGTTAACCGCAGCGCGCAGAAATAATTGGGAGCCGGTGAATATTTCAAAGTTTGGGGCGAGACCCGATACGGCATTGGCGATACAGACCACTGCTACAGACCAGAGAATTACCTTGCGACGCCCAATACGATCCGATGCGATAGCTGCAATGAGGGCGAAGAGGACTCCAAGCCGTGTGATTGCGAGCGCTGTTCCGAGCCCTGCATCTTCGACTCCGAATGAATCTGCAATCGAACTTGCATTTTGACCGAAAAGCGCGGCCCCAAATGCTGCAATCCCTGCCGCTAGGGAGGTAGTAGCTAGAAAATTGATCTGATGATCTGAGAACTCTGCAGGGGCCGAGAGGGGGGATCGCTTCAGCTCCGATGGTGCAGCTTGGCCGGAGAGCGCGGCTCTAATGCATTGGGCGGAGTATCTCAGCCCCCTCCGGAGGACCCATCGATGGACAGGATCGAACGCCCAGCCAAAGAATGGAATCTCAATTGGCTGAGTAGCGCAGAGCTCAATAGTTGCACCCTCTGCGTTCTCTGTGACGACAACCTCTAAGCGAGCATGTACATCGCCCGAGAGCGGGCCTGAGAATGAGCCATCTGGGTTCTTCTCTAGCCGTAATGAGGATTCGAGAGCAGCAGAAACTAGGGCAGGGGACTCGATTGCTGCGATCGTTATTCTACGCTCCACGATGGCATGCTACGGGAGTAGGTCAGTTCTCTGAGCATTTCCTATACGAATTTCCGATGCAGTTTTTAGGAGGAGAGAATGTCATTTCTTAAGGTAGGGGATAAGGCGCCCCTCTTCACGTTGGAGAATCAGCGAGGAGAGAAGGTTCGCCTCTCTGGTTTCAAGGGTAAGTCGGTAGTCATCTACTTCTACCCAAAGGCTGATACTCCAGGATGCACCACACAGTCATGTGCGCTACGCGATGCTAGCGAGGATTTTGCTGGTTTAGATGCGGTGGTTTTAGGAATTAGTCCTGATGCTCCGAGTCGTCTGCTTAAGTTCGACGACAAGTTCTCCCTCGGATTTGAACTATTGGCAGACGAGGATCATGCGGTTGCCGAGGCGTGGGGCGCCTGGGGGGAGAAGTCAATGTATGGGAAGAAATATATGGGGATAATTCGATCTGCCTTTGTCGTCGATCCAAAAGGAAAGGTCGCCGGGGTTTTCTACAAAGTGAGCCCGAAAGACACCGTAGGCAGCGTGACTAAGGCTTTAGAGTCTGGGCACTAACCCCTCGGCTCCAAGTCGGCTGATGGCCGTGAGTTTGCTGCTCCTGTGGCATTATCACTCTCCCGACTTGCCCGGATGGCGGAATCGGCAGACGCGACGGACTCAAACTCCGTTGCCCGAAAGGGTGTGCGGGTTCAAGTCCCGCTCCGGGCACCATCAAAGCAAATCAAGATTGAATACGGTGTAGAGGCAGTGCGTGTCCGCATTAATAGCGCGATTTTAGTGACGATTTTTGATAGTACGTTTACTCGCATGGATGATGAGGTGTTGGTTCAAGACTGGCTTTGGGATGACGACTCTCCCGAGGAATCAGAAGACGAACAGCCGCTAAGTCAATCTGAGTTAGCGCTGCGAAAACGTATGATCTCCATCTTCATCGGATCTCTGATTGGAGTTATTGTGTTGATAGCGCTCACTGCAATCACGGTCAAGGTTTTTTCACCTGCATCGTCTAATCGAATCCCTGACGCCTGCCTGCGGGGCAAAACCAGTGAGTGTCCTTCAGAGAAGAAGCCCAGTTCTATTACCCTTCCAGGTGGCATTAAGTTGAAAGATCTTCAGAGTGATCCCCCCACAGGCAAGGCAAAGAAACTCCTTGAACGTTGCCGTAACGGCGATGTAGAGGCTTGCGTTACAAGCAACTCAGGAGGATAGGCCCAGGCGTTTAGCTATTACCTCGTTCATGACCTCGTCGGTGCCAGCCCCAATTCTCCATAGACGTGCATCTCGAAATTGGCGGCTAACCCTGTACTCATCCATATAGCCAGCGCCGCCGTGGATCTGTAGGCAGACATCTGCGACCCTGTTCTGAACCTGTGCGACATATTTCTTCGCCATTGAGATCTCCGCAACCGGGTACTCTCCGTTCTGAATTCGCCAGACAACCGAGTAGAGAAGTGCTCTCGCTGCCTCCAACTCAGTCGCTGCATCAGCGATCTTGTGTGCAATTACTTGATGCTGAGCGATGGGCCTTCCGAACGTCTCGCGATTGCGTGCGAATTCAATAGTCTCGGCAAGGATGTCGTCGGCCTGCCCGATCCCCGCTGCGGCGCCAGCAAGGCG
>JBAXPT010000234.1:0-2478 GCA_037132095.1 Actinomycetes bacterium | reverse complement strand
CCATCGGGGAGTCCAGCATCTCTCCAAATCTCTGCAATTCGAATTGATGCTGATGGGTCGCGTTCACTCGGCTTCAGAATGAAGGCATTTCCACATGCGATTGCAATCGGGAACATCCACATTGGGACCATTGCCGGAAAATTGAAGGGAGTGATGCCTGCGACTACTCCAAGGGGTTGGCGCATGGAGTGGACATCAGTCTCAGTTGAGACGCTCTCCGAATGGGAGCCTTTGAGAAGGTGGGGGATGCCGCAGGCAAACTCGATTACCTCAATGCCGCGCGCAACCTCTCCACGCGCATCGCTTAGAACTTTGCCGTGCTCAGAGGAGATGATGTGCGCAAGGTCGTCTGCAGCCGCCTCCATCAGTTCCCTAAAAGCGAATAGCACTCGAGAGCGGCGAGATAGCGAGGTCTGCCCCCACGACGCCGCTGCCGCAGTCGCAGCAGAGACAATGAAATCAACGTCCTCTCGGCTCGCTAGTTCGACCTCTGCTTGGGTCGCTCCAGTAACAGGGTCGTGGACCGCGTGCAACGAGGGAGCCGCAGTGCCGAGGGTCTTATAGGGGGCCCCATTTGTCCAGTGTGTAATTCTGCGCATGCCCCGAGCGTAGGGCACGGAGCCGCTATTTCTCAGTTCAGTTTTTAGAGAGTGCAGCCACGGAGACTTGGAGAGCCGCGAGTTGCTCAGAGACGCGCGCTAGATCTGCTCGTGTCGCAGCCTCAGCGGGCCCCTTTTTGTGTACATCAATCTTCCCACCCGGGAGGAGGGTCATGCGCTCTACGTCGTCTAGAGAGTCAGCGTGAATAAATTCGGTCAATTCGGCCTCATTTAGGCCAGTGCTTTTTAGGCCGCGTTCATTGATCTTGCCGTCGGAGATAAGTTCGCTGCGTCGCCCAGCAAGAATGTCGTTTAGTCGAGCGTGTCTGCGGGCTACTCGAACAACGATCTCATTGAGCCCAACGAGGGTAAAGGCTCCAATGACTCCACCCATGACTGAGTTGTCTGGGCCGATAATTGCATTCTGTACAACGTTTGAGAGGAGAAGCAGCACAACAAGGTCAAATGGGTTTAGCTGCGCGAGCGTGCGACGCCCAACGAACCTGAGTACCAGTATGAGCGCCGCATATACGAGTGCAGTGCGAGCCATCTTCTCAAGTGGGGATACTCCGGCGTGGAGGATGTTGTACGAGATAGAGCTTGCGAGTGCATGCATGAGGAACCTCTCTATTTTTTCGGGCTTTCATCTGCAGCCATCAGGGACTGTATACGCGACGGTACTCCGGTAACCCGTGGCCGAGGGTTTACTAGTGGTCGTGGGCGCTAGGTGGTGCAGATCGCATCGGGCGCACCGCTGAGACCATCGCAAATGCAAGTACCGCAACGAGAACTATCGATCCGCCCGGGGCAAGGCCCCAGAGGCGAGCCGCAGCAAGCCCAAGAACTACCGCGATTACCCCAACTAGAGATCCAAAAATCAGAGTTCCACGGAATGACTTGGCTAACAGTCGGGCCGTTGCAATCGGGAGAACAAGCAGTGCTGCGACGAGCAGTAGTCCAACAACTCGCATCGCTGCCACCACCGTTACCGCAGTTAGGACCGCCAAAGCCGCACTAAGTGCGTCAACAGGGAGCCCAGCGACGCGTGCGGACTCTTCGTCCATGACAACAGCAAGCATTGCGCGGCCTGCGATTAGAACCGTTGCAACGATCGCAACCCCAATTACGCAGACGGCGATTGCATCCCCTGGTGTCACTGTGAGAATGGAGCCGAAGAGAAACGGTAGAACGTTCGCCGGTTTACCAACTGCGCTTGCTCGGCTCGCAATTACTGCTCCCGCTGCAATTCCTCCGTAGAAAAATAGGGCTAGTGCTAAGTCCCCAGATGTTTGGCCGCGTGCCCTAAGCCACTCAATACCTAGTGCTGCAATGACGGCTGCTGCCAGTGCTGTCCATACCGGCCAAATATTAAGGAGCAACCCTGCTGCAACTCCGGCAAATGCAACATGGCCAATACCATCACCGAGTAGTGACATGCGGCGCTGCACTAAGAACCCACCAACAAGTGGAGCGCACGCGCCCACGACTAAACCTGCAAGTAGCGCGTACTGCATGTAGTCGCGATCGAAGGGCCAGGGAAGTGGAAGCATGATTAATCGAGCCCCTCTAGCCAGAGCGGAAGGTCCTCGGCGTGTACCCCAAGGCTCACCCCACGGGATCGCAGCTCGGCGGGGGTTCCGTCAAAAACAACGCGCTGCTTAAGCACGACAACTCGATCGAGGTCATCGGCAACAGCGCCGAGTTCGTGCGAGACAAGTAGAACGGCGCCGTTGTGCTGCTCGATGAGATGCACTACTGAGTCTCGAAATTGCCTCTGTGACTCTGCGTCTACTCCGGCGACTGGCTCGTCGAGTACAAGCAATTCAGGGTCGCTACTTAATGCCTTAGCGATCATCACGCGTTGCTGCTGGCCCCCCGA
>JBAXPT010000233.1:0-2507 GCA_037132095.1 Actinomycetes bacterium | reverse complement strand
TTCTCAGGCAAAGAGCAGATTGAGGCATTTGGGATTGAGGAGTTCAATGCGCGTTGTCGTGAGTCAGTTCAGCGCTACGTCGGCGATTTCGCGGCGCTAACTGAGCGCATCGGCATGTGGCTCGACATGGAAGGCGCCTACTGGACAATGTCGCCAAAATTCGTTGAGAGTGTTTGGTGGGTCTTCAAGCTCCTCTGGGATAAGGGCGACATCTACGAGGGTTTCAAGGTCGTTCCGTACTGCGGGAGATGCGGTACTGCGCTCTCAAGCCATGAACTAGGCCAGCCCGGCGCTTACAAAGACCTAACTGAGGAGTCGGCGTTCGTTCGTTTCCCTCTAGTTGATAGCGATTTAGACCTTCTCATCTGGACAACAACCCCTTGGACTCTTCTCTCCAATGTCGGGGTGGCGATAGGTCCAAGTGTCGAGTACGTGCGCGTACGCGGTCGCGACGGTCGCCGAGATTTAGTAATCGCTGCGAATCGAGTTGTGGATGTACTCGGAGAGGACGCAGAGATACTCGGTCCAATCTCGGTCGAAGAGTTGGACGGAAGACACTACGAGCGCCCATTCGACGATGTTCCCCTTGATGATGAGTCCTTAGTCTCCTCAGCATGGCGCGTTGTAGTTGCAGATTTTGTGACGGTTGAGGATGGCTCTGGCCTAGTGCATCTCGCCCCTGCCTTTGGAGAGATTGACCGCGAGGTTGGATTAGCCGCTGGCCTGCCAGTGATCAATCCTGTCGGCCCAGACGCGGCATTTACATCTGCTGTGCCAGCACATGAAGGTCTCGGGGTAAAAGACGCGGACGCGGCAATCATTGAGAGACTTCGGGTCTCTGGGCGCCTCGAGAGCAGCGTCGCTCATGAACATTCCTATCCACATTGCTGGCGCTGCAGCACTCCACTTATTTACTGGGCAAAGCCAACCTGGTTCGCCCGCACGAGCGCCTATAAAGATGAGATGCTGCGCGAGAACGCTCAGATTGCTTGGCATCCGGAGCACATTCGCGAGGGCCGCTTCGGCGACTGGCTCGAGAACAACGTCGATTGGGCGCTCTCGCGCGATCGCTTCTGGGGAACTCCGATTCCGGTCTGGAGATGCACGGATTGCGGGAAGGACACCTGTATCGGTTCGTTAGCTGAACTCACCGAGAGCGCTGGAGTAGATCTTCTAGCGCTAGACCCGCACAGGCCCGCTGTAGACGGCGTTGAGATTCTCTGCGGCTCATGCGGAGGAACAGCGAGGCGCGTTGAGTCGGTGCTCGATGCTTGGTTTGACTCCGGCTCAATGCCCTTTGCGCAACTGCACTACCCATTCGAGAACAAGGATTCATTCGAGGCGCGATTCCCAGCCGACTTCATCTGCGAAGGCATCGACCAAACCCGTGGATGGTTCTACACGCTATTGGCAATCAATACGATGGCCTTCGGGCGTGCGCCGTATAAGAACGTTGTATGCCTCGCCTTAGTCGTCGATAAAGACGGGCAGAAGATGTCCAAGTCAAAGGGCAATGTGATCGACCCATGGTCTGTACTCGATACTCGAGGCGCAGATGCGCTGCGCTGGAATATGTTCAGTGCGGGTAGCCCGTGGACCCAGAAGCGCGTGTTTGTCGAGGGAATCGACGAGACAACGAATCGATTTATTCTCACCCTCTGGAACACGCTTTCATTCTTCGTTACCTATGCAAACCTTGATGGTTGGAGCCCCGACTCCGCACAGAAGGCTTCACCTCACGTACTCGATAGGTGGGTACGTTCGCGTCTTCATCACACCATCAAAGATGTAACCGACGCTCTCGAGGGGTTCGATGCCCTACGCGGCGCACAGGCACTCGACCGCTTCGTTGACGACCTATCTAACTGGTATGTACGCCGCTCTCGACCGCGTTTCTGGAAAGAGTCCGACCAATCAGCCCATGCCACTCTCTACGAATGTCTTGACACGGTCGCACTACTCCTCGCTCCGTTTACACCTTTTATCTCAGACTCAATTCACCAGAGGCTTAGATCAACAACACGATCTGTGCACTTGAGCGACTGGCCCCAAGTTGATGCTGCAGCGCTAGACCCCGAGCTTGAGGCCGAGATGGAGATAGCGAGATCTGTCGTGAGCCTCGGATTGGCGGCACGCAACGATGCAAGGCTCAAGGTTCGCCAGCCGCTCGCCCGAGCGATTGTTCTCCTACCCGATGCAAAGCGCCCCTCAGACCCGATCGTTGCAGAGATTGCGGATGCGCTAAATATCAAAGACCTAGAGACTGTTGCAACCTTGGATGGACTGCTTGATTATTCGGTCCATCCCAATTTCCGAACGCTCGGACCAAAAGCTGGTCCTCTAATGCCAGCACTCAAGGCATATTTGGCTACCGCCGATGCCCAGGTCGTTCGCTCGGCTCTAGAGGAGAGTGGTGTCTACGTCGTAACTATCGACGGAGCAGAGATTCATCTCAACACCGATGACGTTGAGGTACGCGCTGCCTCACACGAGAAATTCGCGCTTGC
>JBAXPT010000232.1:0-2515 GCA_037132095.1 Actinomycetes bacterium | reverse complement strand
CCTAGAGGCAATCGAGTCGGACCCCTCAAACCTCGACCAGACCAGCATCGTCTAAGTTCCTGAACTTCGGGTAGTTGTTGTCGCTATAGCGACATTAATCACCCGAAGTTGGGTTACTTACGGAAGTTCAGGTACGAACGGCTTGGAGTTGGTCCGCGCTGTCCTTGATACTTCGAACCGGTTACGCCGCTGCCGTAGGGATTATCGGCATCGGTTGTCATCTTCAAGAATGAGATCTGCCCAATCTTCATACCTGGGTAGATAGCAATCGGAAGGTTCGCAACATTTGAGAGCTCAAGCGTTAGATGGCCATCCCATCCGGCATCAACGAATCCGGCAGTCGAGTGAATCAAGAGTCCGAGTCGCCCGAGGCTGCTCTTCCCCTCAAGTCGTGCAACTAAATCATTTGGGATAGCAACGCGCTCGAGAGTTGATCCAAGAACAAACTCGCCAGGGTGCAGAATAAATGCAGTCGGCAGAGTTACCTCAACGAGTTCGGTTAGATCCTCTTGAGGTTCCTTGGGGTCGATGTATGGCGTTGTGTCGTTGCGAAAGACGCGAAAGAAACCATCGACATGAAGATCAACCGATGATGGCTGAATATCCGCCGGGTCGAAGGGGTCGATGATTATGCGCCCTGCGGCGATCTCTTCTTTGATGGTGCGGTCACTAAGAATCACGGTGAGGGACTCTACAGGGGAGAGGCTCGTTAAGTGGGTGCGGCGCGCGTTTTTGGTCTCTGCCTCAAGAGTCGAGACTTGATACCGCCGAGCGCAGCGACTTCATTAGATCTCCCCGGCGCCCGAGGGTTACCCGATCAAGCCCTAGAAACTCGGCCAGCGAGGAGGCCTCGCTAGCTAGGGCCTCGGCCACTAGTCCCAGCTCTACCCCGGGCTCTGCCCAAGCCCCCGAGATGTTCAGCACTCCGGCCTTGCGATCGGACTTCATCTCAACTCTGGCCACCAAATCCTCGCCTAGCAAGAACGGCATCACGTAGTACCCATAGACGCGCTTGGGGGCCGGCACATATATCTCAAGTCGGTAATGAAAACCGAAGAGTCTCTCAACTCGATCGCGCCCCCACATCAGCGAATCGAAAGGAGCAAGCAGAGCGCGTGCATCGACAGCGCAAGGCGTACGGGTGCCTGGCGTGCGATAAGCCGGATGTCTCCAGCCCTCTACGGCGATCACCCCGAGTGCACCCTCCTCAACCAACTCAGCGATAAGTGGTCGCGCTACTGGCGCCTTGATTCGAAAGGCGTCCGCAAGATCAGCAGCGGTTGCAACACCAAAGGCTGCAGCTGCGCGCAACAACAATTGTTTCTGCGCGTCCTCTTGGGTCGGAGTAGGCGCATTGAGTATCTCGCTCGGTAGGGCGCGCTCGGTTAAGTCATAGACGCGTTCGAAATTTGGTCTACGCCACGCTGTCACTGTTCCCGTCCAGAACAAATACTCGAGCGCACGTTTGCCTGCATCCCATCCCCACCAAGGACCAGCCTTCGCTCCGCGATCTGGAAGGTCGCGTGCGCTTAGGGGTCCGCGAATGGTGATCTCCTTTAGAACCCTCTCCACATAATCAGGTTGCTCCTCGAAGACATCCGAGAGACCACTCCAGATCTCTCCATTGCGCGCTGCCTCCATACGCCAACGTAGAAGCCGGTGTAGCTCCACTGGAAGCAGGGATGCCTCGTGCCCCCAATACTCAAATGCTCGACCCGTTGATACAAGACGCTCGGCCAAGTTGCGAGGATGATCGCCTAGACGCGAGAAGAGTGTTAGTTCATGTGCGCGCGCTATGACGTTTACTGAATCAAGTTGCACTGCACCAACGCGACCCAACAATGAAGTCGCGTGTCGTAGCGTTGCGCCACCACTTGGGCGCGCAACTGAGAAACCTTGTGCACCTAATACAACGCGCCGCGCCTCATCTGCGCTCAGCGGTGTTGACACTTTATTTACCCCACTATTTGTAAGGCTATTTATAGGCCAAGAACATGTAACTCAGTACGAGTCTGGAGCGTTGTAGCGCCTAGCGCACCTGCGCGAGACCCCGTGTAGATACCGGTTCCGCCGGTGACCCCTTTGTAAATACCAGTTCCGCCAAGTACCCCGATCGTGCCGCCGAATGCAGCACCACCATCTTTGGTCGCAATCGTTGCACCAGACATTGTTCCCGAGATTGTTGAGCCATCCGCAAAACTCATGGTCATCGTTGCGTTCCATGTGCCATTACCTGAGAGGTAGTTCAGTAAGAAAGTTGCATTCAGCGTTGCGCGCACTCCAGTTAGGCTCCCGCGCACGCCCTCAAGGATTCCGCTGCCCACCTCAACCACTGTCCCCATTGTGTTCAGGCCATTGACTCCAAAAGTCACGATGTCTTTGCTTGTGAGCTCAAGATCTACGGGTAGAACAATTCGCGTACCCGCCACTGCAGACCCAACCGGAGTTGAGAGTCCGGCTCCTTGGTTAATTAATAACGCTGTGATAATTACAACTGGCTTGTTTGTCTTGTTGC
>JBAXPT010000231.1:0-2576 GCA_037132095.1 Actinomycetes bacterium | reverse complement strand
ATGAGGCTCGAGGCGGTACAGACCCTTGATGGTCTAGAGGTAGCGGGTTGGTCTGACGCCACGGACGCTGCTCACACTCTTCTTCTACTCGCTGATCCGTTTAGTTTCCCAGTTGATTTAGCGCTGAGATCCGCCGAGGAACGATACCCGCAGCTACTTATTGTTGGCGGCAACGCTTCAGCAGGATCTCGACCAGGTTTGAATCGCTTGGTCTTGAACAACGAGATACTCACAAGCGGAGCTGTCGGCATTGCTCTCTCAGGCGGCGAGCCAATAAGAACTGTTGTCTCTCAGGGATGTCGCCCACTTGGGGTTCCTTTTACTGTTACTGCTTCAGAGGGCCAATTCATTGAGTCATTGGGGGGCAAGACTGCATTGGATCGTCTGCGCGATGTCGCCTCGGAGGCCGAGGAGACTGATCGTGAGCTACTTAGAGGTGGAGTTCATCTCGGAGTGGCAGTCAATGAGAGTGATGACATTCTGGGCAGAGGTGACTTCTTGATTCGCTCTGTTATCGGCGGCGACAGAGTCACCGGAGCAATTGCGATAGGAGCACACGTTGAGGTCGGAACTACTGCTCAGTTCCAGGTTCGTGATGCCGCCTCGGCCTTGGAGGATTTAGGGGTATTACTCGATGGAGAGGAGGCTGGCGGTGTGCTTATGTTTACTTGCAATGGTCGCGGGTCCCGCTTCTTCTCAAAGCCCAACCAGGATGCCGAGGCTGTTCAGACTGCGATTGGCCCACTGCCGTTGGCGGGCATGGCCTGCGCCGGCGAGATTGGTCCGATTGCAGGGCAGAACCATCTTCATGGATTTACTGCAAGCCTTGCTCTTTTCCCGAGGTGAAATGCAAGGAACTTGCGGTAAATGCTCAGCCAGACCGGTGGGTCTGCGTAGGATCGCCCTTCAGGGCTAATGGGGCGGAACCCGAGGCTTGACCGAACTGATACAAATTCTTCACACTGGACGAGAACGGGGATTTAGTTGAGCGCGAGTAGCTCTGGAACAAGCGGGTCTACACCTATGGATTCTGGCGATACCGCAGGGAAGGAATTTTCTGGGAATAGTGATTCTTGGGAGCAGCGAGGAATCGAAGTAATTCGCGGTCTCACAATGGACGCGGTGCAGGCTGCAAAGTCAGGCCACCCAGGAACGCCGATGGCCCTTGCTCCGTTGGCGCATGTTCTATACACCCGGATTCTAAATTACGACACCGAAGACGCACTCTGGCCAGACCGCGATCGCTTCGTCCTCAGTGCAGGGCATGCGTCGATGCTTCTCTATTCGATACTTTACCTATGCGGATTTGGTCTTGAACTTGATGACCTGCGTAACTTCAGACAACTTGGCTCGAGTGCGCCTGGGCACCCTGAGAAAGGGCATACCCCCGGCGTTGAGGTAACCACAGGGCCGCTAGGGCAGGGTTTTGCTAACGCAGTAGGGCTTGCAGTTGCTGAGGCTAATCATCGGTCGCGTTTCGGTGCTGAGCTATGCGATCACCGCATCTTCACGATCTGCGGCGACGGCGACCTTCAGGAGGGAGTAAGCCACGAGGCCGCATCGTTGGCCGGGCATCTAGGCCTAGGGCACTTGATTGCTATCTACGACGACAACATGATCACTATCGACGGTTCGACTGACCTTTCTTTCAGCCACGAAGTTGAGAGCGCTTTTGTCGCATACGGATGGCAAGTGTTAGAGGTTGGCGAGATCGCTAATGATCTCGACGCGTTAGAGACTGCGATCAACAAAGCAATTGAGGTTGAAGACAAGCCTTCTCTGATTGTTCTGCGCAGTCATATTGGGTATCCATCGCCGAAATTTACTGACACCGCTGCTGCACATGGAAACCCGCTCGGCGAGGATGAAATTGGCGTTGTAAAGGCGATCATTGGGCTCCCTGTCGATGAGACCTTTACCGTCCCTGGCGATGTGCTTAGTCAATATCGCGTCTCAGGAACGCGCGGAGAAGCGAAGCGTCTTGCTTGGATGCAACGCTTGTCTGAACTTCGTGCGTCGGACAAGAAACTCTCAGATGAGTTTGATGCATGTGTAGATCAGAGCGGTTTACCGGGTTGGGAAGAGTCGCTCCCGACATGGAGTGAAGGATCGACCCTTGCTACTCGCGTTGCATGCGCGGCGGTGCTAGATGCGCTGATTGATGTTGTACCTGGGTTGATGGGAGGAGGCGCTGATCTCACTGGAAATACCGGTACAGCGTTGAAGAACGCAGATGTATTTACCTCTGAGAATCCCAGTGGGCGTCAAATCTATTTCGGCGTGCGTGAACACGGCATGGGGTCTGTAATGAATGGCATGGCCGAGGGTGGCCTCTTACCTTTCGGTGGGACCTTCTTCGTCTTTAGTGATTACATGCGCCCCGCAGTTCGAACCGCCGCTATGCAGCGATCAAAGGTTGCTTTTGTTTGGTCACACGACTCCATCGCAGTTGGGGAGGACGGCCCGACTCATCAACCCATTGAGCAACTCGCTTCGCTTCGAGCTATGCCGGGGCTGCGCCTTATTCGCCCAGCCGATGCGAACGAGGTAGCCGCAGCTTGGAGGGTCCACATCAA
>JBAXPT010000230.1:0-2600 GCA_037132095.1 Actinomycetes bacterium | reverse complement strand
CACTATTAATCGCCAAACACACGGAGCAGGTCCTGAGACTCACTGGAGAACGACCGATGGAGGGGAGCACACCAGACTCCCTCCTTGCACTACACGAAGCCGGTTATCGCGAGGTGGCGGCTCGACTCAGTGGAGCGCTAGTACTTGATGTCGGGTGCGGTGTCGGAGACGAGAGCGTTACCCTGGCCTCCGAGGGTAGGCGGCTAATCGGAATTGATTACAGCGCTGATACTGCGATCCTTGCAGCGCGCGAATGGGGCGCTACCTCAAGTCGTGGAAATCAAATCACGACTGCGTGCATGGATGGCGGGAGCCTTGGTTTTGCAGATGCGAGCTTTGACTCGGTCTGCTCTTCTCACATAATTGAACACTTCACTGATCCTGAGAGGCACGTAGCCGAGATAGCGCGAGTCTGCTCAGACACGGGTTCGGTCTTCGTGCTCACACCGAACAAACCGGCTGATTTTGAGAATCCTTTCCACGTATACATGTTCGAGAAGCCTCAGTTGTTTTCAATGCTGCGGTTGTTCTTCGAAGAAGTAGAGGTGCTTGGCCTCGTTGGTGACTCAGATTTTCAGGCCGATTTTGCGACACGGCGCGCTAGTGGTGACCGGATCCTTAAGTTGGATTTTCTAAATCTTCGTAGGTTTCTGCCCCGCAAGGCATACGTATGGATCTATGAACACGCTCTTCCCCTTGTATATCGAGTTCTAGGTTCAAGAGTTAGTGGTGTGGGTTCTGGTCTAGACCACACACATCTATCAATCTCGACAGAGATCGACGAGAAGACACCTGTTCTATTTGCAGTCGCTAAGCGCCCGCGTAGACCAGTGCAGTCCGAGACCTAGAAGCTCTCGATTGTGAGCAATAGCAACGACGCATCATCTCCAAAGACAAATACCGGTAGGCGCTCACACGCTGGCGCATGGGTCGTTGCGGTCATACTCATTCTTGTATATGCGCTTCCTTTACGAGGGCTGCTGCGGAGTCAAGGCCCTCCCATGGAGGAAGGGTTCATGCTTGCGTTTCCAGAGTTTGTGCTGCATGGACTTAGACCAAACCGCGATTTCCTCCACCTCTACGGCCCTGGAAGCCTCTGGGCGCTTGCAGGAACGTACAAACTATTTGGGGTCTCGCTAGCCACCGAGAGATGGTTCGGGGTTCTTCAGCAGGTAGGAATTATTGCTGGTGTCGCCGGATTGGCGCGTTACTGGGGCCGAATGATGGCCCTCACCGCAGGCGTAATAGCGATTGCCTTTGTCATACCCCCGATAGGACTTACTGCCCTTGCGTGGGATGGTGCGGTGGCACTCCTCGTTTTGGGTTTGCTCAGTGGAATCGAGGGACGCCGGCGAATATTGAACCCTGCAGCTGCCCTCAAATTCGCATTCGCCGCAGGTCTGCTTTTAGGACTTGGCCTCACGTTTCGGCCTGACCTTGTGATTGCAGCGGCACTCGGAGGATGCTGCGCATCATGGGGGTTGGGGAACAAATTCATTAAGAGGATGCTCGCAGGCGCCGCAATTGGAGTCTCGCCTTACATTCTCCATCTATTTTTATCTGGCCCCATGAACGTAATTAGGGGCATGGTGCTTGACCCGGTCTTCAAACTTCGAGGAGGGCGTGGGCTCCCAATTCCGCCATCATGGAGTCACTTTGACAGCGTGCTGCAGCGTGTTGGTGCTGAGCAACTACCACGCTGGCCTGCTCCAATCTCTAGCCCAGCGCAGTTAGCACTTTGGTTCTGGGTACTTATCATCTCTGTATTTTTTATACTCGGCGTATCTATCTGGAGCATTCGCAGGGAGCGTGCTCGCTTCAACGCTCGAGCGCTGTTGGCGATTGGGGCAATGTCCTTCGGGATGCTTCCGCAGGCCATCCAGCGCGCTGACTCTGCTCACCTTTCATGGGTTAGCTGCGTTCCCCTCGCCTTTCTGCCAATTGCAGTACTCGAGTTGAACCATCTTCTTCGCCCCAAAGCCAGCAATCGCAGAGGATTGATGCTCGGTATCGCTACGGCTGCACTTCTGATATTCGCCGTAACCCCTCATTTCACAGCGCGCATTTATGCTGATTACACCGCACAATCCTTCGGATACCGTCGCACTGCTGTACCAATTACTCACCACGGCCGCCTCTTCTACTACGGCCGCCCCGAGGTGCAAGGCGCAGCTGAGTCGCTTCTCGCTCGCATCGACTCCATATCAAAACCCGGAGATCGCCTATTCGTTGGAACTGCTGATCTTCGCCGAACGCCTTACTCCGATGCCTACCTTTATTACCTGCTTCCTTGGCTTACCCCCGCAACATATTTCGTTGAGATGGACCCTGGGATGGCCAATGCCGAGGATTCACGCATGCCATCGGACCTCGCATCTGCAGATGTAGTTGTGCTGTCGTCTATCTGGAGAGATTGGTCCGAGCCGAACACGTCGGTTGATTTCGGAAGCCTGAAATCTACAAAGGTATTAGTGCGAGACTTCTGCCTAGACAACTCATTCGGTGGCGGGATATACGAGCTCTACACGCGTCGCCCCAAGAACAAAGAATGTCTACCGGGGACAACAACTCCTACGCTCCCTCCGCTCGAGGGGTAAGCG
>JBAXPT010000229.1:0-2603 GCA_037132095.1 Actinomycetes bacterium | reverse complement strand
CAACTATCTCTGAGACAGTCTCCGCATGGGCACGCTCAACTGCAATCCTCCCTGCGCTGCCCGCTGCGATAGATGCCGCTACTCCAAATGCGACGCCCACTACCAGCAGTACCGCAGCACTACCGGCTTCGTACCTATCTCCAAATTTATTCATCTCTCGACGCGTACTACTGCGCGCGCCTTCATAATGGGGTCCGGGAGGAGCGGCCCCACTAACGGAATATCAGTATGGGCTTTTATGCGCAGCACTACAGAGATTGAATCCCCAATTTCTCGGGGTTTCCCTAACTCAAGATCAACACCTGGTAACGCCCTGCGTGCCGCCTCCAACACGATTGATTGATCTGGAGAGAGCGCCGCGGCCCGAGCCGCTTCATGCACTGCCTGCTCTAGAAGTAACCGTGTGCGCACAACAGATACAACCTGAAGGGTGCAGAGCAGAACAATGATTACTAGAGGTAAGACGAGTACAAACTCGACGGTTGATTGACCGGTCTGCCCTAGAATCTGCGTCATGTTACGGCGCGTCCTTTGGCATTCTTCATCAATTATTTTCCCAGAAGGGCTCGGGTCCACGGACTCAAACATGCTTATCCTGGGATCAAACGGCCAACGACCATGTCAAATAGTTTGGTAATACCGCCGCTCTTGGATGCCCATGTAAGTAGCAGGGTTGCAATTGCAGCAGATCCAAGTATCACAAGTGCATACTCTGCTGTTGTCTGGCCTGCCTCGTCGGCGTCACTCTTCACGCTCTCTGCAAATTTACGGATTAAATGCACGGCTACCTCCTGGTAGTCGGTGGGTTGAATTTGGGTCGGCGCAGGGCCAACGCAGTAAGGCTCGGTCAGTGACCGGCGAGCGCACCGAGTACAACTGGTGCGAGAGTCAGCAGCCCAAAGGCAGGAAGAATCGTAAAAACAAGCGGAAATAGCAGCCGAATCGGTACTGCTCTGGCACGTGCCTCTGCTTGTTGGCGAGTAGCAATGCGAGATGATTCAGCTAAGCGCTGGAGTGCGCTACGTATCGGTGCTCCGCTTCGCGCTGAGGCAGCGAGCATGGCGCTGAGTGCTAACAGGTCTCGATGTGGCGGGGGCAATTCGCACGCAGATGCAAAGGAGACTCCCCTATCGCTCGCAGTGGCTAGATCGATACACCATGCGGAGAGTGTCGGAGGCGCCCACTCCACGACCGCTGCAACCGAACTAGCAGGCGTAAATCCCGAAGCAGCAGCAAGCGCAAGCAGATCAATGAGTACGGGTATGTCTCGCGAGACCTCGTTATCCATGATGCGGTTAGAGCGCCTTCTCGCGGGTACGCCAACAACTCGAAGAAACGGTATCGACTCCAGATTTCTAGTGCGCTGAGAGGATTGCGTCTTCTCCATTAGTTGTGCCCGAGATCTTGCAGCAGACTTATTCGCACGAGTCAAGATGGGCACTGCGATTAACACCCCCCATCCACACCCGATGAAGACCCCTAAGAGCCTCTCTGAGTTCGACATCTCAGGCCACCGAGTTGACAATGCGATGCATCCAGAATGCACCAAGAGCATCGAGGGCTAATCCCCCAAGCAGGCAGGCCCGACCACTCCACGAACTTACCAACTGCGCCAGAGAACCGGGATTCGCTGCTCCACCAATTACGAGGAAAAGAAGGGGAGCAGCAGCGACGACAAGAGCGGAGAGGCGTGATTGAGTCGCTAGCGATAGGGCCTCATTCCGAACCACATCGCGAGCACGCAATGCTGCGGAGAGTCCCTCAAGTCCATCAACTGCCGGGCCCCCTAGGTTGAGGGCAATAGCTAAACCCGCTACTAGTGCACGCACATCGGGGTCGTTAGACGCACTCCACCAAGTCCTCAGTGACTCAACTGCGCTCATCCCCGAGACGCGCATAGATCGCAGGCGATCAAGGTCTCGTCCAAGTGGCCCTGGAGCGACGGCTACATCGATGGCTGCGGCGAGCGATGAGCCACCACGAACTCCAGAGATGATTGTGTCGGTAAGTGCCGGGACTCCGCGGCGCCTCGCTTGCGCCGCACTGCGTCGCGTCTTTATCACCCAAACCGGTAATGCCAGAACTACACCACCGCAGATAGCGCCGGCTGTTGCCAGACCAAGAAGAGGGGCGGTGATGAGTGCAAGTAGAGCCGCTATCCCCCACCCGCTAAGGAGTTGCTGCACTGAGACGCGTAGAGCGCTCTGCTCAATCGCATCGTTTAGAAGGACCTCTAGTTGATTGGAGGGTCTAGTTGTTGGCGGGCGCAGAGAGTTGCTGCGCCGACGAGCCTCCCCAATATGAGCAGAGTGCGCGAGGAAGACAGCGCCGGCTAACGCGAAAGGAGCCACCATCACAGACCCACCACAAGCCGGCGCGACATAGAGACAGCGCCGGCTAACGCGAAAGGAGCCACCATCACTTAACGGCTGCGTCTCTAAGCGCTGGACGCGAGTGAGGACCCTCGATTAGGCCGCGTCCGCGGACCCACCGATCTATTACCGCTAGCCGCGTCCCCGGTGGCGTTACCTCCGCTATCTGAACAATCCTTCGTGTGCCCCCGACGCCTCTAGCCACGACAATAATCAGGTCAATCGCAGCAG
>JBAXPT010000228.1:0-2651 GCA_037132095.1 Actinomycetes bacterium | reverse complement strand
ATATTCACAACAGGGGAGTGGGCTCTGCGCGCATTGTGAAGATTGGCGATGCCGTTTCCGAGGCCTGGCCCTAGATGCAGGAGCACTGCAGCCGGGTTGCCTGTCATGCGCGCGTACCCATCTGCCGCACCTGTTGCTACACCCTCAAAAAGCGTAAGGACTCCACGCATCTCCGGTACATCATCCAACGCTGCAACAAAGTGCATCTCAGAGGTGCCGGGGTTGCTGAATACGACGTCAACGCCTGCATCCACGAGTGTGCGAATTAATGCTTGAGCGCCGTTCATATTCTCTCCTAAATAAGTCAGGTTGTGTGTAGCGATTAGCTGAGGAGTGTTCCTGGGTTGAGTACTCCGTTTGGATCGAAGGCATCTTTGATCCGACGCATTAGTGCGAGTTTGTTTGGGTCCTCTAACTCTAGATACCAGCGGCGCTTAGCAATGCCGATGCCATGCTCGCCCGATATGGCACCACCGAGCTCTATGCCTAAGGCGAACAACTCAGAGAGAACCTTGTAGCGCAGCTCGTCGTCGGGCTGGAAAACGGAGAGGTGCACGTTGCCATCGCCCGCATGGCCGCACCCGGCGATCCAGCTGATGTTCTCGTCTGCAATCTTCGCTACTCGTTCCATAAAAATTGGAACGCTTGCGCGTGGCACAACAATGTCGACAATGTCGTTTGCTCCGTTGGCTTTCGCTGCCCAGAAGGCCTTCTCCCTTGCCTCAATTAGCCGCTCTCCCGCCGCCGAAGGGAGTACATAGACATCGATAGCGCCTAGTGCACTTAGCAGTTCTGCGAGTTCCTCGACGTCTTCATTCAAGCGCTCCGCGGTCCGCTGTTCTAGGACAACGACCAGATAAGCAAGTGCCGTGCTGCGTATCTCCTCGGGGATGCCAAGGTCGAGCCCAACAAACTCTGTAACCACCGACATTGTGAGCAGGTCTATGTACTCAAGGATTAGTGGCCCAACGCCTCGGTCGAGAATACGGGGTACCGCAGCGGTCACTTGCGTAAGAGTGTGGAAAGGAACGAGCATCGTCGCACTGTGTTCGAGGCGCGGGTAGAGGCGCAGCGTTGCCTCGGTCACTATCGCGAGTGTTCCTTCCGAGCCCGTAATGAGCTGCGTTAGGTCATATCCGGTTGTTGCTTTTACAAACTTTCCACCGGTTCGAATTATCTCTCCACTTGCCAGCACTGCCTCAAGGCCAAGTACTTGGTGGCGCGTCACTCCGTACTTAACTGCGCGCATTCCGCCAGCATTGGTCGCTACATTTCCGCCAAGGCTTGCGCTCAATTCGCCGGGGAATACTGGGTATACAAGGCCGTACTCTCGGAGCGCAGCATCTAGTTGCTCGAGAGTTACTCCCGGTTGCACGGTGGCGGTGTGGTTCTCTGTATCAATCTCAAGGATGGCGTTCATTCGCTCGAAGGAGATGAGTACGCCATCAGCGATTGGCACGCACGCTCCGGATAGGCCTGTCCCGCTTCCCCTTGCTGTAACCGCTATTGAGTCTGCATCTGAGAGGCGAAGAATCTCTGCGGTCTCTGCGGTGTTCTCCGGGAGTGCCACTACTCCGGGCATCACGGGCGAGACAGTTAGGGCCTCGTCGTGCGTGTAATCCTCGGAGATCGCGTCTCCGGTAAGTATCTGATCCGCTCTCAGGAATCCTTTTAGGGCACTGAGAAATTCGCCGAGTTCTTGGAATAGTGGATTAGCGGGAGCGCCCATGTGCTCACCGTAGCGACCCTGCGCGCTGCTTGCCAAAGTCACACGAGTTTTCTTAGATATTGGTTAGCCCTAGTTGTTAGTGCTAAAGCCGGCTGCTCAGTGCCTCGGCGTCCCGGAATGCACCCTCTAGGCGCTCTAACGAGTGAGCATCCCCGATTACTTCAACCGTGGCTCCACTCTCAAATAGCAACTCAAGTAGATCATTGCGTGGGGTAACGGGGACTGTGCAGATAGTGGTGGCGCTCTCAATCTCCACGATCGTCGCATCTCCACTCATAACGGTCACCGAATCTTGGTTGATTGATGTAACGCGGTGCTCAGAGAGGAGCGTGACGCCGGAGGCCTCAAGGTCGGCAATCCACCGGAAGCGCCCTGGAAGCCCCAGCTCAATCGCAAATACCTGCGTCTCTTCGATCACCGTTACCTCGTGCCCGCCCGATCGGGCCAAGCGAGCGAGAGTTAAGCCGGCCTTGCCCCCGCCAAGAATCGCAACAGGCCCATCGGGGAGTCGCATTTCCCCCGATGCCCATGGAGTTAAGTCGTCGAGCGTGAGGAGATTCCCATTCTCTGCTCCAGGGATATCTGGACGAGACCAGTCTGCTCCGGTTGCGAGCACAACTCGATCAAAGCCCTCAAGGTCTGGCGCTGCTGCAGGTTGACCTAGGCGTAACTCAACATTGCTGCGCCTCACTTGACCAATTAAGTAATTCAGCATCTTGGATAGGTGCTCGTCTGCGAGTGCCGCTAAGGAGAGCCGCCCACCGAGTTGTGTAGCGGCGTCTTGAATCGTCACGAAGTGGCCGCGCTCGGCCAAGCGCCATGCAGCATCTAATCCTGCGGGGCCAGCACCGATGATCAAGATGCGCTCTGGTTCCTGAGTCGTATGCGGTCTCGAGAACTCGGGTGGTGGGGCACCCTCGCG
>JBAXPT010000227.1:0-2652 GCA_037132095.1 Actinomycetes bacterium | reverse complement strand
ACAGCCTGCAATCTCGTTGCGGGTAGAGATATCAGTCGTGATGAATTACTCGATGAGTTTCTCGATAGGTACTCCGCGTTGCTCAATGATTTAAGCAGCGTGCTTAGCGATTACCGAGAACGACTCGGAACATTGAATACACGTGTGCGTATTGAGCTAGCGGGTGAGGCATTCGAGGGGATTGCTGAGGGTGTGACAGATGATGGGAGTCTTGAGGTACGCACCGATGGGGGAGACCTGCGCTTTATAACTGCGGGAGACGTCGTGCACCTCAGGCCGGTTTGAGCGTTAAGGCTCGAGCGTTGTGCTCAGCAGATCGCGCCAAGCGCTCTGTAATTGAAGCGTTATTGGCCCAGGGGCCGAGGCGAGACTCATCCCATCGACACTGCCAATAGCCTGTATTTCACGTGTGCTTGATGTTAGGAACGCCTCGCTAGCTCCTGCTAGCGCCGCTAGTGGCATATCTCGCTCCTCGCATGGGATGCCGATCTTGTCGGCGAGTTCAATAGTGATCGCTCGCGTGACACCAGCGAGGCAACCACTGCTCAATGGCGGCGTAAATAGCAGCCCATCTTGCAGAACAAAGACATTCGATCCAGTGCCTTCGCATAGTTCGCCACGAGTATTAGCGAATATCGCCTCTTCGGCGTTCTGTGATTTCGCAAAGGTAAGTGCGCGCACATTCTCGGCGTAGGAGGTCGTCTTGAGCCCGGCAGTTGCGCCGCGTTCATTGCGAGTCCATTGCACGGTCACTACCGATGCTGTTACCGGCCACTCAGTCAAGTGCCCTACTGCGATGACTGCGGTCGGTGCCGAATCGCTTTGGTCAGAGCCCAGGGAGGATTCCCCTCCGGTGATAGTGACGCGCATGCGGCAATCAGGTAGTGCATTCATTGCGATGACATCATTCGCTGCGCTGCGGAGTATCTCATCGCTCGGCAGGGTGAGGCCAAGGGCTGCGGCCGAGTGCTCAAGGCGCAGTCGATGGCGATTCCATGCAAAAGGAACTCCTGAGTAGACCCTGAGAGTCTCGAATACTCCGTCGCCTACGAGGAAGCCATGGTCTGAAGGAGATATGCGCGCCTCAGAATTGGAGACCATCGCCCCGTTTAGCCAGAGAATCATCGCGTAATCAATCTGTTTGTATTGAGTCTGTTCGTACGCGTGACCGCCGCGCGGTGCCTACGGAGGACGCGAGCAGACGAGCAGCCTTTAGCTCAGTCTCCTCCCATTCATCTCGAGGATTAGAGCCGACGGTGATCCCGGCCCCTACGCCGAGAGTCGTCTCACCGGACGCGATTGTGAATGTGCGAATTGCCACCGCTAGGTCTGCTCGATTATTCGCCGTATCGATCCAACCCACTGCTCCACAGTAATAACCCCGCGGTGTTGGCTCGAACTCCTCAATCGCTGAGAGAACCCGAGGCTTGGGTGCACCGGTGACCGAGGCGGGTGGAAGCGTGGCGCGAAGCAACTGCGCTAGGTCTACCCCCGGAGCAAGTGTGCCGGTGACAGTACTTACTAGGTGATGAAGCCCGGGGTGCGGCTCCAATGCGCATAGCACCGGCACCGAGACAGATCCAAAAGTGCAGACTCGCCCGAGGTCATTGCGGGCGAGGTCGACGATCATGATGTTCTCAGCGCGATCCTTCGCGCTCTCGAGTAGATCGGCTGCATCGCGCGCAGTCCCTTTGATGGGGCGTGTCTCGACCCTGCGCCCTTCAATGCTTAAGAATCGCTCGGGCGACGCGGAGACGATTGAGATATTTCCCGTTCGAATTAAGGCTGCGTGTGGAGCGGGGTTGTTCCGATCTAATGCATCGAATAACTCAACATCGTTTCCCTCGGCATCGCATGTGAGGCGTCGAGTGAGATTTACCTGGTAACACTCGCCGGCCCGCTCGAGTCCGATAATCGCCTCGACCCCGGCCTCGAATGCATGGCGGTCAAGGCTGCTTCTCCACTCACCGACTAAATGGGTATCTCCGACTCCGGGTCGAGCGTTCTCAAGGGCTCGTCGTAGAAGTGCAACCCCTAAGCCCTCGCCCTCAATCTTGGGTGCTCTATCTGGCGCGAGGGTAAGGCGTGCTGCGAAACGTGTAAGTAGAAGGTCGGGAAGGTTCGTTGCATGGCGAGGAGACTCCAGCTTCTCTATCTCGCGCCCCAACTCGTAGGCAATTGCCCCTGCCCACCATCCTGACGTGAGAGAGCTGAGAGCATCGAGAGCTTGCGGTCCAGAGACGTGGCGCGTCTCTTGAGCATCTATAGCAATAATGGTATTAGCGCCGTCACGAACAACGGCTAGGTCCTCGTATGGGTCGAGGAGACGCAGTATTGAACCGGCGAGCACGGGTTCGACGTTATCCGAGCGCACGAATCAGCGCCCAAAAGGAGTCAGAAGTCCCCCAAAGTTCTGTGAGCGCGAGGGAATACCGGCCTTCCTTAACTACACTCAAAGCCATCGTGGCTCCCCCTAATAGACCGACTTCCCCAAATTCAGATAGCGCTAAGGCGGATTCTCAGAGGAATCCCCGAGCAAGCGCCAGAGGCGCTGCCCGCACGAGGACTAGTTCTCCTCGGGGTGGCGGAGAGGGTCGCTCCCTCCCTCGAGTATCGCCGCGTGCCCGCCAAGTATTTCTGCGCAGGTACGTA
>JBAXPT010000226.1:0-2655 GCA_037132095.1 Actinomycetes bacterium | reverse complement strand
GTCTTTTAGCGCGACTAAAATAGACGCAGACGTAACTCTCTGCTCGAGCGCTGGTTGGTCCCATGGAGTGCGAACAACTGGCTCCAAGATTACCTATTGGCACGCACCCGCCCGCTGGCTCTATCAACTTGACGAGTACGCCGGCAAACGTCGGGCCATTCGCTACGCAGCGAGGGCCATGGCTCCACTGCTTGGCCCTTGGGATAGGCACGCCGCAGCGACCATTGATCGCCACGTTGCAAACTCAACTCTGATTCAACGACGGATATCCGAGCTGTACGACGTAGAGGTCGAGCTCCTTGCGCCGCCTTTAACATTCCGTGTAGATGGCCCGTTAGATGAATCACTAAAGATTGAACCAGGCTTTGTTCTCTGCGTTTCCCGACTCCTCCCATATAAGAATGTTGATGTTGTAATTGAGGCGATTAGGAGAACTCCGCACCTCCGCCTCGTCATCGTTGGCCGGGGCCCAGAGGCCGATCGGCTCCATTCTTTGGCACCCAAAAACACCCTATTCTTAGAGGGCGTCACTGACGCTCAACTCAGATCCCTCTATCGGGACTGCACTGCATTGGTCGCCGCAGCGCATGAGGATTTCGGCCTCACACCAATTGAGGCTGCTGCTTTCGGTAAACCTTGTGCCGTACTCGCATCGGGAGGATTTTTAGACACTGTGGTTGACGGTGAAACAGGTTTTACTTTCCAGACCCCCACCCCTGAGGAAGTAGCAACAGCCATTGATCGCGTATTACGAGAATCATGGGTTACCCAAACCCTCCTCGCGCGTGCTGACTTATTCTCAGAGGCCGCATTCGCGAAACGTCTAAGGGAACTCGTTGAAACAGCCGGTGGTGAGCTTAAAAGTACTTAGAGTTTTTAGGCCTTACCTACTCGTCTAGGACCTACTCGTCGAGGCGGAGAGGGCATCTCTGTAACTCTCAACGGTAGATTGGGCGACCATTGCGATAGTAGGTATCCAATGAGGAACAACCGGAGAATGGTGCTCCTTGGTGGAGCGTGCTGCCGCGATAATTGCATCATGCCAACCCTGCGAGTCGTCAGGGTCTAAGTGCAGAGCACTTCCATTAGCAACCTCAACGAGTGCGGGGTCAGTAGATGCGATCACCTGTGTCCCCACCGCTAGGGCCTCAACAATCGGCAGGCCATAACCCTCTTCGCGCGACGGGTAGAGGAGCGCGGTGGAGTTCTCGTACATCCACCTCAAAGATGCGTCGCTTGCGCCGACCACTCGACGAGCTGAGCCTTGGCTTATCAAGGAGTCAATCGCTCGAAGCGTCTCTTCGCTCTTCCAGCCACCACTCCCGACTACTACTAGGAGCATCCCCGTCTGCTTAAAGATGCTGGGCCATACGCCGATGAGCGCATTAAGGTTCTTCCTAGGAGAGAGATCCCCTACAGCAAGACAGAATTTGGTATCCACTAACTCGTTAACCGCCTCGGCGGGAGCGGCGAAGAGTTCTCCCCCAAATGGCAGACCAACTTTTCTCGACTTCGAGCCCCATTTCGCGTTGTATGAGGCAACAGAGGAAACTACAGCCTCTGTATGCGTCAAAATCCCATCTGCTCGCTCAATAGAGTCAATATATTGCCGCGGAAGGAGTACGCGTTTCGCTAGACGGAACTGCCTCGCATTATGAAGAAGGGTGAGGTCGTGAACTGTAAGCACCCCAGCCAAACGGGACACCGGGAGCACATGCTTGCTCGCGTGGATGATCTCAACCCCTCGCTTCGCAAACTCGCCACCAAGACGCCAGCGCACCCAAGCCGCCTGCGATATCTGTCCGCTATTAGGTATCGAGATCACATCTGCAACATTGGTTGGGAGGCCAAGGTCTCGGTTTTTTACCGCAGCCTCCGGCAGAGCAAGCACTAACTCAGCATCGGTTCGAGTCCCCATAAGAGTTATCAACTGGCGACCGAATCTCGCTATGCCGTCATGCCTATCAAATGTCTCCGCTACTAATCCAACGCGAAGTGTCAAGGCGTAACTCGCTGCCGCTCGAGAGCGGGGCCCGAGGATTCCTCACCAATAGTCTCGACTCCGCGTTTCGGGGCTGCATCAAGTACGAGTGCCGACTCACTATCGCTGACCCCTCTCATTTGAGGAGCCATCGTTGAGACAATCGCGAGCATGAGCCAGAAGAGGGCATCCATTGGGATCATCTCAAAATATGACGCAACAAAACATGCCCCCATGATTCCGAGAACCTGAGCAGACCACCCAGCAGCAAAATGTTTATCCTCTTCCTCTACGCGCTTCTCTACATACCTGCCAGTCAGAAAAGCAGAGACAAGGAGTGAGATGAAAAGCCAGAGACCAACAAGCCCTATCTCCAAGCCGACCTTGAGATAGGCATTATCCGCCTGGAATGTGTTTACTCCCAGAGCGGTGGGGGCCGCAGTCGTTGCCACCTTCGCGGCTGCTGCTCCCGTAGTTCCGATCCCGTCGCCAATCGGGTTGCTCCACACCGCACCACCACGATCTGCCCAAGATGTTGTTCGCACATTGAGACTGTTGGACTGCAACGCCGCACTCGTAAATGAACTCCCACCGGGCAGAAATAGAAGCGCCGCGAACGCAAGCGGAATAAACGCAACGAGGATTTTGTAGCGATGAAACGCAAGGTAGAGAAG
>JBAXPT010000225.1:0-2655 GCA_037132095.1 Actinomycetes bacterium | reverse complement strand
GGTCAACAGATCTTCGCAGGCGAGGCGACCCGACTCGCTTACATGACAGATGAAGCTACTGAGGGGCGTGACTCGTTCTTAGAGAAACGTGATCCTGATTGGTCTGAGTACCCCTGGCACTTCTAGGCCAGCCTTGAACCGCCTCTCAAAGCGATAAGGCTGTTCTCAAAGGCTGGGGAGAGTTGATAGCGGTGCTGCGGCGCCATATCGGTAACCCTGCAGCTCGGTACACCCAAGGTCTTGGGCGATCCACGCCTGCTCGTCAGTCTCAACGCCCTCCGCTACTACCTCTAGGCGCAGGACTCTTCCAATCTCAGCGACTCCACGCACAATCGCTCGGTCTAGGGCGTTCGTGGTGAGCCCAGCGGTGAAGGTTCGATCGATTTTGACTACATCAATTGGGAAGCGTTTGATTGCTGAGAGGCTTGCCCAGCCGGTTCCGTAGTCGTCAAGAGATACCGACATTCCGTGATCGCGAAGCTGGGTGAGATTGCGCTCAACGAGAGCGACGTCACCCATCAACACACTCTCAGTAACCTCTACTCCTAAGCGGTCAAGAGCAACGCCATGCTCCCCAACTGCAGCAAGTATCCGTGAGGCACAGTTACGACGCATCAAAGCCTGCCCGGAGAGGTTCATCCAGACTCGAGGCAAGACCTTGACGGTAGTAGCGGCGAGATCGGCAACGATGAGCTCAAGTACCCGATCCCCTAGGTCGTGGATCAGGCCACTCGACTCTGCTGTAGGGATGAATCCCTCTGGGAGAACCATTCCATCGGCGCGTGGCCAGCGAACCAGAGCCTCATAGGAAGCGACCTTTCGTGTCTCCGCAAGCACTATCGGTTGGTAGTGCACAGCAAACTCATTCTGGTTAATTGCTCGGTGCATCTCACTCTGCAGGGCTAGGCGATCCGTGGCCTCTGCCACCATGCGCGCGTCGTAGCGAGCAACCACGCCAGGGCCTTGACGCTTCGCTGCGTACATAGCCACATCGGCATTTCGAAGAAGATCATCTTGGATGCTTGTGCTATTCGCAGTGCAGGCAACGCCGATGCTTGCGGTGACGTGTAGTTCAGTCCCACTGATTGAGAGGGGAGCGCGCAGAGCGGCTTGTATGCGCGCGGCAAGCATCTCTGCTGAATCAAGATCAGTTAACGGGGAGAGCACAACAATCTCATCGCCACCGAGTCGAGCAACTACGTCGTTGCCTCTAGCGACGTTGCGGATCCTCACTGCAACTTCACGTATCAAGTCGTCGCCTGCGCGATGCCCGAGGCTGTCGTTTACCAACTTGAAGTGGTCGATGTCGATCATCGCTAGAGATACAGGGGATTCCGTGGGGGAGGCGAGTGCGCCAGCGAGATGCTCCTCAAACGCAAGTCTGTTTGGGAGACCTGTAAGTGCATCAGTTCGTGCCTGCGCATGGAGTGCCGCAACCAGACGAATTTGATCACTTGCGTCGCGAGCGTTTACGAGGATGCCGGCAATTGCTGGGTCATCAATGCGGTTCTCAAGACTGCAGTGAACCTCTCGAATTGTTCCGCCGAGACCCCAGAAGGAACCGCTAAAGCGCGTAGAAGAGCTGGGGGTACTTGCAATGCGCTGCCACTCGAGGGCAAAACGTCTCCGGTCTTTGGGGTGAATCCTGAGAGAGATAGGGCGGCTAATTAGGGACCCCGATTCAGCTTCAAGCATCTCATCGGCCGCAGGGTCAGATTTGAGAATGCGCCCATCGACCCCAACTACAAGGTGCGCCTCGCCAAGGTGGGCGGGGTAGTCCTGAGAGAGACTCGGCGAAGGACTCGGCGGCATAGGGTGGTCTGACTGAGATGAAAAGGCGAGGAGTTTGGCGGGCATGAACCCCTATCGGCACCTAATGGCCCCTTCTTGACCACATAGCGTGGGAAATATTTATTAGGGGTTAAGGGGGTTCTTGGAGGCTTCACAAAGACTTTTCTTCCCCGTATACCGCTCGGGCCAAATCTCCGGTAGCCTTACGGACAACCGAGGCCCCGATGTGCCCCGGCCCGAGTTAGGGCAAGCCTCCTCGCTGCCGTCGTCGCTACTGCGATGGTTGTGTCGTGAAGGGTGCGATCTTCCTTCTCGCTACATCCCGTCTCTTGGCCTTCGGGCTAGCAGACGACCAGCAAGGAGCAATAAGGATGCCTACAGGCACCGTCAAGTGGTTCAACGCCGAAAAGGGCTATGGCTTCATTTCCCGTGAAGGTGGAGCGGACGTTTTCGTTCACTTCTCCGCAATCGAGGGCTCGGGTTACCGTTCACTCGAAGAGGGACAGAACGTGGAGTTTGAGTCCGGCCCCGGCCGTAAAGGTGAGGAAGCTCGCGACGTTCGCGTCATCTGAGTCAATCACGTTTTTCAAACGTATAGGAGAGGCCGATCGGGTTCGCCCGGTCGGCTTTTTCGCGTCTGGAGTAGAACTCTGCGGCCCGACAATTACGAATCTGCGAGAGTATTGAGATGAAGATCAAGGCCGCTGAGACTCTGCGAATACAACTCCCGCTGGTAAACCCATTTCATACGGTGCATTCAGAGCAGAGCATGCGCGAGTTGCTGCTACTGCACATCACTACTGATCTCGGCGATGGATGGGGCGAGTGCAGCGCTTTCCCAACGGCTGGTTACTCGCAGGAGAC
>JBAXPT010000224.1:0-2660 GCA_037132095.1 Actinomycetes bacterium | reverse complement strand
ACTGCTTGGTCCCCGATGCGATTCGCCATCTCGCTAGCAATTTGTAGCGCGTGCGCCGCTTGAGCATCTCCATGCCCGGCTAGACCACAGGAAGGAGTAACCAAACCGTGGGTGCGCACTCGAACCGGATCACAACCGCGGCGAGTTAATTCACACCAGAGCCCTACGAGTCGACGCCATGGACCCTCGGTGGAGTCCCCTATTGGGCGATCGGTGGGGACCGCTCCCCAAGCAATCCATCCATCGGCCTCTAGGTGGCGCATCAATACATCTGCATCCTGAAGTGCTGAGTCAGATGCAGTTATTCCAAGAACATCTGGGCCAGATGCATGTGCCAAGCGGGCATCGCCATCGCTACACACATGCACACCAGTCATGCAGTGAGCGGCTGCGAGTGTTCCTGATAACAAATCAATTGCCTCGTCACGACCAATAGGCTCGTCGTCACGTCTCCAGCGCACGAGTGCTGGCTCATCTATAAATAACAGCAGCCCAGTGGCAGGGAATCGCGCAGTCACCAACGCCTCAAGATGCTGGACCCAAGCGCGTGATACTTCTCCCGCTCGCCTAAACGCCACATCACTTGGGAGCCCTGCAGCCTCTAATGCAATGCCGAGAGTCAGCGGACCTGTGACCTGAAGTTTGATGCGCTTCGGGGCCTCAGGTGCGACACGCAGTGCTTCGAGGAAGGCGAGAAGACCGGAGTGGGAATCAGGATTGAGAATCGGCATTGGGGCTTCCCCGATACGACTCGGATCGACGGAGAGCGAGCCATCATCGGCTACCTCTATCTCTGGAAGGGCCGCCACCCACTCAGCGATCATGCCCTCTCGTGGAGAACGATTTGGGAGCTGTGGGGCAAACGGAAGTCGTGGGGTCTCAGAGAGAGAGACGCTGACTGCCTCTTCGGGATCAAGGTGGGGCAGGCTTCCAATGCCGGTTGCGAGCCCGGGGACCAGGAGCGCGGAGTGGGGGCCCGGTGACATGGCCGGTACTCTAGGGATCATCTAGCCGAAACTGCGAAAGCGACGAGACGTGCCAGCACGAATCACACTCCTAAGAATCCTCTGGGCAACCCTCCCCATCACGTCCGGACCGGCATTTGGAGCACAAATATCTGATTATTCCCCGGCCGTCAAGGTTGTCGTTTCGATCTGGGCCCTCTCTATCTGGCTGCTCGGTATGGCCTCTATCGCTCTACCGAGACCGATTGGGCTTACTGGAATAAGAGCATCCTCTTCGATAGTGCTACCGCTAGCGATCTGGACAATATTCACAAATCAGCCCGACCTAGCACCCGCAATTATTGCAGTGGTCGCAACGGCAGCAGCATTCGCATTAGCGAGTTCCTCTGAGATTGCGAGTTGGTGCGTAGAGGGCTCCGCATATGGAGACGAGTCGCGCTTTCCGCTCAAGACTCCACCATCGCTGCTTGTGACACTTGTTCCGCTATCAATCGCATTTGCGGCTGCGGGTACTCTCATTGGGCCAGTGTTACTTGCACAGCGCAACTGGATAGCCGGGGTTCTCGCCTTAGCGCTCGGAGCTCCCCTCACCTATGCATCGGTGCGTTCGCTGCACCTTCTCTCAAAAAGGTTTGCAGTTGTTGTACCAGCGGGGTTTGTAATCTCCGACCCAATGACGCTCTCAGACCCGATCCTCTTTGTTCGCGAGCACATAGTTGTGTTAGAGCAGATGCCCAGTGGAGCGCGTGTCGAGGGGGCACTCGATCTACGCCTCGGTGCCGCATCAACGTCGCTTCTCCTTCGACTCGACGACGTGGCCCCTCTCACTACTCGCAAGCGTTCGATGGCTATTCAGACCCCAGCCCAGCAAGTCTTATTCTCGCCGAGAGATCCCCAAGCACTTATTGCACGCTGCGCCGAGCGTCGAATAAGGGTTGCATAGAGCATGGATGACGGTTTCTCAGTTCTCGTTAGTACCGAGCAGATCACAATCAGGCGCTTCATCGCCTCCGATATCGAGACACTCCACGCCTATCGCAATCACCCCGAGATCGGCAAGCAGCGATCTTGGCTAATGCCCTGGGAGTACGACGACACAGTCATGTTCGTAGCAGAGATGGCGATGCGCGATCCGTTATTCGAGCGTGGCGAATGGGCACACCTTGCAATCGAACGCGTCGGCCATGAAGGATTAATCGGTGACATCGGGGTGCTTTGGCAAGCCGACGATGACGTCGCAGAGATTGTCTTTACGCTTGCGCCAGATCATCGTTCGCTAGGTGTAATGACTGAGAGCATCAACGCGATCTGTACGGAGATCACCGCGTCTCTCAGCCTGCGACTAGTTGCAGCAGTTGTAGAGATCGACAACGATCCCGCTCGTGATCTTCTTGAGCGCTGTGGGTTTGCACCGGTCGCTTTAGACGGCGAAGAAGAGGTTGTCTACGCATGGAGAACCGGTGGCTGGCCGATGAAGGCAGCCAAGAAAGCAGCCAAGAAAGCCGGGAAGAAACCCCCCGCTAGCGAGTGATCTAACGCGCTATCCCGGAGCCGACAACACGATCGCCCACATAGAGCGCTACTACCTGGCCAGGAGCAACCCGAGGGCGCTCCTCCTCGAGGTGCAGCGTGTCTCCAAGGAGATAACCCTTCACCGGCACGCCATGCGCGCTTGTCTGGATGAGCAGAGGGGTC
>JBAXPT010000223.1:0-2664 GCA_037132095.1 Actinomycetes bacterium | reverse complement strand
GGGAGTGTTACTGGTGATGTCGTAGACGTCGCGCGCGTTCAGACAATGCAACTCGACTCTATTGTGGAGCGCATCATCGATACGCTGCTTCTCCGTAATCGGCGAGGCTCAGCGCGTGGACGCGCCCATCTCGGAGATGAAGTGCCGAGCGATGAGGCTCCTGATGATTTGGATACCCAATGAGTCCACCAGCAATCCGCAATGATCGTGCACGTGCACTCCAAGGGGAGAAGGCCGGGATCGTCTCGCGGTCTCTGGCGGACCTCATTGATCTTGGTGTAGCAGAGGCAGCATTTGTAGGTCTACTGATCTTTGTGGGGATACTGCGCTTTGTCTTAGGCCTCGAGCGAAGCATCGTGTTGTGGCAGCCCTCTGCTTCGGTGGTTCTAGTCCTCCAGTTCGTCCTACTCACCGCCGTATTCACTATTGGATGGGCAGGGGCCGGGCGCACCCTTGGGAAGGGAATCCTTGGGCTTAGGGTCTTAAGCGCTTCAGGGGAGGCACTTAAGTTCCCGCGCGCACTGATTCGAGCCTCTCTCTGTGCTCTTATCCCCGGTATCCTCGTTTTTGTTGCCTTGAGCGGTAAGAATCGCGGCATCCACGACATCCTCCTTCGAACTCAAGTCACTTACGACTGGGGTCGCTAGAGAGTACGTGGAGCTGTAATTACACTCGCAAACAGGGGGAACAAATGACTAGTACTGGAAATAATGAAGTAGTGGTCGGGGCAGTAGTCCCGCTAGAGGATGTCGCTAAGGCGGCTGCGCAGTACTGGTGGCTGATTCTTCTCGGTGGATTGATCTCTCTTGGGCTTGGATTCTTTCTGGTATTTCACCCAGTCAAGGGCGCTCACTCCATTGCAATTGTTATAGGTCTCTACCTCGTACTCGTTGGAGTGATGGATCTCATCCATTCCCTAAGTGCAGAGCACAAAGCTCCAGCTATGGCTGCCGGTCTCATCGCACTTGTGTTAGGTCTGATCTTGATGTTTAAGTCTGGGCTCACGATTAACTTCATCGCAGTCCTATGGGGAATCGGATTCATTATCTCTGGGCTTGTCCGCATCGTCGTTGCAATCGCAGAGCGTGGATACGGATGGGGATGGCGCCTTGTTCTTGGGTTCTTGGGCCTTGGATTGGGTGCAGTTGTGGTCTCAAACCCCACTGCAACAGCAGGTGTCGTTGTCTTCATAGTTGGGCTCTCCTCAATCCTCACTGGAATTACTTGGACCGTCATGTCCTTCTCGCTTCGCAGTGCGCCTAAGCGCATCGCTGCTGCGGGCGGCGGCGATGTCGTCGTTATCTTCTAAGGCATTTTAAAGTTGACCGATAGAAAAACGCGTGGCCCAGAGGGTCGCGCTGCATCGCTTCTCGTTGTCCTAGTTGCCTACCTCGTTGCGGGTGCCGCGGCCTGGTGGGCAACAGGGGCAGTGGGGATTGAGAACCCGTACTGGGCTTTAGGGGCTGGCTACCTCGCAGCTACCGCAGTCATCTACGCGAGCGCATGCCTAACTAACAATGGCTCGATGTTCGATGCTTACTGGAGTGTCATCCCGCCTCTCGGTGCGGTCTGGATGGCGGTCAACGCTCCGGATGGAGTGGATCGCACTCGCACAATCCTTGTGCTTGTGGTCTTGATGGTCTGGGGAGTGCGTCTAACTCTGAACTGGGTCCGTGGCTGGGCCGGACTTGGGCATGAAGACTGGCGCTACTTGGATATGTATGCGAAGAGCTCGTCACCTCCTTGGTTGATCAGCCTTTTTGGGGTTCACCTCTTCCCAACACTGATGCTGTGGCTTGGCAGCCTCGCATTCGTGGTAGCGCTTACTCGTTCTGGTAATGCGCTTGGGGTCCTTGACTATCTTGCCGCTGTTGTAGGGATTAGTGCTGCAGTTATAGAGCTAATAGCTGATGAGCAGATGCGATCCTTCGGGCGAAAGAAGGCCCCAGGTGCGATTATGGAGAGCGGGCTCTGGAGATTCTCTCGCCATCCGAATTACTTCGGAGAGATTCTTCTCTGGCTATCGCTCTTCATTTTTGCGATAGCGGTTGGCTTAGGTTTTTGGTGGACATGCATCGGTGTTCTCGCAATGATCGCGATGTTCTTGGGTGCGAGTATTCCCATGCTTGATGGTCGTAGTGAGGCGCGCAGGCCAGCATTCGCTGATTACCGTCGCCGTACATCTGCACTGATTCCACTACCGCCGAAGAAATAGCTGCGCATGGCTGAGTCGACTAAAGCAGGGGCATTAGACGGGGCCTCTTCTAAGTCGCTCTGGAGACGGTGGCTCTGGGTACTAGCGACAACCAATCCTCCCCAGGGGAAGATGGATCCGGTATCGCGTTGGTTATTTCTCACGCGCGCTGGTGTGCTCCCCATGACGCTCGTGGCTGCGGCCGAGGCAGGATTGCTCGCAGTATTTAGGGGCGATGCGGTCGACTGGTCGCTATTCGCGATTGCCTCAGTTGGGCTCATACTTGCCCATATGGCGAATAACTTGATGAACGATCTCTTCGATCTACAGGTTGGTACAGATACAGAGGATTATCCGCGCAACCTCTACTCGCCTCATCCGGTTCTCTCAGGTGTAATTACGCGCAATGGGCTTGCAAGGCTTGCCTTGATTGTTAATGCCATATGCCTAGCGATCATGGTCTGGCTAAC
>JBAXPT010000222.1:0-2689 GCA_037132095.1 Actinomycetes bacterium | reverse complement strand
CTCCTGCCAGATTTTCTCGAGTGGGTATCTCATCGCCCCGAGGATCCTTTCGAGTCTCAACTAGTTGTCGTTCCAAATATTGGTATGGCCGAGTATCTCGATGCGGCTATCCGAGACACTCATGGGATCAGCGCGAATATCGAGTTCGCTTTTACCGGCAAGTTGCGTGCGAGATCTGGCATCCGCACCGCTATGCCTTGGGGTGTCGATGAAACTACATGGCTGATACTCAGAGCCCTCGATGATGAGGTACTCGCCGAGCACTGCGGCCTAGCCCAACGTCTACGAGATCGCCCGCTAGCGGTTGCGCGCCATATTGCAGATCTGTTCGATCGTTATGGCTCCTACCGACCCGGAATGCTTAGAGCGTGGCATAACGGTGATGCCCTCGATGATGAAGCAGGCTCGGAGCTAGACCCTCGCTTCCTTTGGCAGTTCGAGATCTTTCGAGCGACTCAGAAATTCGCCGAGACTCGTGAGAGCGCAGAGCGCGACCTCCCTAATCGCATCGCTCTATTTGGGGCTGGTCCCCCTGTTGGGGCACAGGCCGAGTTGGTACACGCATTGGCTCAAGATATTGAGGTTCACGCGTTTCTACTTGTCCCTGGGGCACTACCAGCAACCCTTGAGCGATGGGCCGCACCAGCTATAGCAGCACTCCATCATTTTGATCCAAGCGCTACTCGCCCTATTACCCCATGCGTGTTACCGAATGCGTCGCTTCACATCTGCTTCGGGGCTGCTCGCGAGTTTGATGCTGCACGAGACGCCATCCTCGACGAACTCGCTAACGACATCGGTCTCAATGCACGCGATGTAACTGTTCTTGTTCCCTCCCTCAATCGAAATTCATCTCTAGCGACGCCGATACTTGGCGCACCGCTGCTCGGGAATGCTCATCAAGAGAGGCGCTCGCTCCCGGTTCGATTAGCCGATCGAGTCCCCGCCATGACCTCGGAGACTGCCCGCGCTATCGACGGAATTCTGGGGCTCTGCGCTGGGCGCTGTCGAGCATCAGAGGTTCTCGCAGTACTCCGACTCCCACCGGTCGCAGCCAAGTTTCAGATCTCTGAGGATGCATTAGATCGATGCTCGGACTGGGTAATTGATGGTCTCGATGTTCGATGGGGCCTCGATGGAGAGCATCGTTCATCAAAGTGGCGATACGACTCAAGCCTTGATGTCGGTACATGGGGCCCTGCGATCGACCGCCTCCTCGCAGGGATCCTGATCCAGAACCCAACAGGGATCGAGGCCGCCCTACCGGGATTGCCGAATGAACCCATTGTTCCATTTGACGACATCGCCGGCTCGGAGTTCGAGGTAGTTGGAGCGCTCGCTTCATTCGTGGAGCAATTAAGAAAGCTTACGGACCTGCTCAACAAACCACTCTCGCTTACTGAGTGGGCATCGAGCCTCAACTCGATACTTGAGGTCTTTATTGACGACAGCACGGATACTCGACCTGTTATCAATGCGCTCCGCAGATTGGTCTCGCAGTTAGAGGGAGTCGCTGATCAGATCAAGCGCCCAATTGCGATATCTGAGTTTCGTGGTTATGTAGCTAGCAGCCTCGATGAACAATCTGGATCAGCACGCAATCGCTTCGATGCAATAACGATTGGTGGATTGCGCGCCAGACGCGCAGTTCCTCATGCGGTCACAGCCATTATCGGGCTCGATGACGACACAACTCGCGCATCGGCTGCATCTGGTGACGACATCCTCATTGCAACCCGCGCAGACCGCGACTGGGAGGCAGAGCGCTCCGAGGAGACGCGGCTAGCGATCTTGGATTCAATCCTCGCAACGCATCGCGTCTCTCTAGAGTCAAAAGAAGCCGGTTCAGCGCATGTCACAATTACCCCCGGGGATCTCATAATCACAACGAGTGGCTGGGACATAGTGACGAGCCGTGACCTCGGAGTGCCAGTTGTAATTATTGAGTTAAGCGAGGCAATCCCATCACTTCTCGTTGATGGCGGCCCTGGAGTTGACCCGTCACTCGGTGCGAAATTTATTCATCGGCGTCGCCTCGCAGATGACTCGACATATGACCCAAGCGGTAACCAGTGGTTTGAGGCAACACGAACTCAACCTCAAGCCACACCTGATAGCGGGGTCATGCGCGCAGAGAAAGACCTGCTGACGATCCGCGACTTAACCGCTCCATACCGTTCGCCTCATGACCTATACCTACGCGATGGCCTAGATGCAGCACTCCCCATTGAGGTGGGGAGTAGAGACGAGGAGGTAGACCTTGAGATCAGCAACCTTCAGGGATCCATCCTCGCAAGTGACCTCATAAAACACATAGCTGCAGGCGGAGAGATCCTCGATTGGCGCATCGGAATTCAGAGACGAGAGAGCCTCCCCCCTGGGCTTCTCGGTGATTCCGCTATTGACGCCTTGATCACCGATGTTCTGGGGCTCATCAACGTGGCGGGCGGGATTTTGACTCCAACTGAGCGCATTGAGGTCTCGCTCGAGGTTGGTGGCTCTCTCATCCAGGCCGAGATAGATGTAATCGGAGACTCAGTGCTGCGAATTCACAACACAAAGTTGCAGGCACGCCACCTAATCGAGCCGTGGATCACTCTTGCGCTGCTCAACCTTCATGATCCCTCGAGAAATTGGTCTGCGCTGGTCGCAGGAAAGATTTCGCAGAGCAAAAATAAAGTCTCTAACT
>JBAXPT010000221.1:0-2703 GCA_037132095.1 Actinomycetes bacterium | reverse complement strand
CTAACGAGAGGGTAAGAGATGGCGCAGGACGGTAAGGGACTCCTCTCAGGGGTTCGCATAATTGAGGTATCGATGCTCGGCCCGGCAGCGATTACAACCGCCCTAGCCGACCTCGGTGCAGACGTAGTAAAGGTTGAGCCGCCCCAGGGCGACTACGTGCGCCGAATGACATGGCCAATCGTTGAGGGCGTCTCATTGATGCACCTGCATGTAAACCGTGGCAAGCGAAGCATCACAATTGATCTGCGTACTGAAGAAGGAGTTGCGCTGCTCCTGGATCTCGTTCGCGAGGCAGATGTAATTGTCGAGGCGATGCGCCCAGGCGGTCTCGCTCGACGTGGACTTACTTTCGAGCGCATGGCAGAGGTAAATCCTCGACTCGTGCAGTGCACAATCTCTGGTTATGGAATGACCGGACCCTACGAAACACTTGCGAGTCATGGAATCGCATATGACGCATGGGCTGGGATCTTCGATCCCGAGATCGATGAGAACGGTTTCCCGAGTATCCCTAACCATGTCTCGATCGGAATCAATGCTGCTCCACTATTTGGAGGAATTGCGATTCTCGCTGCGGTGATTCGTGCGCGCGAGACGGGTAGCGGCACCATGATGGAGCTGGCGCAGTCAGATGCCGCAGCGGCCTTCGACTGGTATCGCAGTGAGACCTTTAGGGCTTACGAACGCCCCGAGACAGAGGTAACTGGAAACGCATCAGATAACTATGAGCGTCGTGCACCTGCAATAGCGGGAATGCGCGGCGGAGTTAGGTATCAGGTCTACGCCTCGGCCGATGGCTTTGTGCTCTTCATGGCCTCGGAGCAGCATTTTTGGAAGAAGTTCTGTTCGGCCCTCGATCGCAGCGAGATGTTCGATAAGTGGCCAGGCTCTGAGTATGGCGATCATGCACGTGGCAACAATGAGATGCGTACCGAGCTCACTGCGATCTTTGCTACGCGCACCACCGCAGAGTGGGTTGAGTTTGGAGTTGAGGTCGATGTGCCGCTTGCTCCGGTGAATACCCCTCAGACTCTTCCACAGGACCCGCAGTTTCGCTCCCGCATTGAGTGGATACCTGCTACGCAATTAGGTGCAGAGCAGCTGCCGTTCCCCGTATTTATATCTGGCGATGATGAGCGCCCGATTACCAAAGCACCCGAGGTAGGTGAGCACTCCGATGAAGTGCTGCGCGATGTGCTCGGTTTGGATGCAGAAGCAATTGCACAAATGCGTGACTCCGGCGCACTCGGCTAACTAAAGAGTGACTGGCCTAAATACTCTCCACGCTTAGCTCCAGGGAGTATCGCAAAAATAGAACTCCCGACATGCGTGACGTATTCGTTTAGGGCATCACGCTCTGAGAGGCGTTGCTGGATCGCAACAAACTGCTTCTCCGGATTGTTTCCAAAGCCTAGGAAAATTAACCCTGCGTCTAGTGATCCATCGGGCAATGCCCCAGCGCTGTAATTGAATCCCCTGCGGAGTAACTGCGCACCGTTGTTTTTCTCTGGGGATGCTTGAACTACATGTGCGGTATTGGGCCTACTTTTCTTATCCAGGCGCGCTCCTGTCGAGCGAACCCGTCCAATCGTTTCTTGCTGCTCCTCTAGTACCTCAGCGTCCCATGCTGCGAGGTCTGTTCGGATGCGGCGCACCACTAAATACGAACCGTTATGCATCCATCTCTGATCGCCTTCATTGACCCAAAGAACTTTATTAAGCTCGGGGCTCCGGGGGTTTACCGTTCCATCGTGGAAGCCAAGAAGATTGCGTGGTGGGCGCGCGCTGCTTGCATTTGAGGTTCCTAGGAATCCACTCTGCATCCACCGCAGTTTTACGAATGCGGTAGATCGCGCTGCGAGTGCATGTATTGCATGAAAGGCAACTTGTTCGTCCTCTGCGCATGCCTGCACCACCAAATCCCCACCACTCCACTGCGCGTCTAAGGCATCTCCCTTGAAGGCAGGTAGATCGATGAGGTTGCTGGGGCGTTTAGAGGCGAGCCCAAACCTGTCCTGCTCGGGGGTTCCGAAGAGGGAGGCACCGACCCCAAGTGTGATTGTGAGTGCAGAGGGGGCGAGCCCCATCGCCTCGCCAGGGTCATTGGGGAGACGCGTTGTAGTCAGTGCTGGGCCAGCGGGTAGTCCGCGGGTCATACGGGATGCTGCGAGGCTCCATGACTCAAGTAGTGCCTGTAGCGCAGCGCGATCAGGGGCAATTAGATCAAAGGCTGCAACTACCGCGTGGCTTGGTGCAGGGTTTGCAATGCCTGCTTGATGCTCGCCATGAAAACTAATGATGCTCTGTGAGGAAAATGGCGAAGCCCCAGCGACATCGGCATTGATGCCAGCGACGCCCGAGGCGCTAAGCCCACCGACTGCGCCAACTGCCCCGACCGCTCCAGCAGCACCAAGTGTTCCAAGGAGTCGCCTGCGCGTGATGCGCGAGACGCTCTCTTCGTTGTTTGGAGCGTTCTCGTCGGGTTCAATGGTCACGAGGCTTAATCCCAGTAGGTGCCGTCGAGCATTCGCTGCATTGCTGCTCGATGGTAGATGACCTCATCAGGGTCTTCGGGCCATACCGCCTGCCCGAAGCCTACGGAGCGTTCATGCACGCGACTCATCACGATGGCATGTCTAAGTGCGGCGTAGACCTCGAAGAACTCGAGATTCTCCAACGGCACGCCTGCGGCAGCCTCGTAGT
>JBAXPT010000220.1:0-2713 GCA_037132095.1 Actinomycetes bacterium | reverse complement strand
GCACTAAAACGTGCGGGGCGGCGCTATACGGGTCTATGCCCATTCCATAATGAGAAGAGCTCATCATTCTCGGTCAACCCTGAGCTCGGGGTTTACCACTGCTTTGGTTGTCAAGTAAGTGGCGATGCAATTACTTTCTTGCGCGAGCTCGACCACATTGACTTCATAGATGCAGTTGAGCGCCTCGCTACTCGCGCTGGCATCACTCTTAGATATGACGACGCTAAAGCGAGTCAGGATAGGCAGAAGCGGAGCCGCCTTATAGAGGCGTGTGGTGCCGCTGTCGAGTTCTATCACGAACGCCTGCTCACCTCGGCCGATGCAGGGGGAGCGCGCGCTTATCTGAGGTCGCGAGGCTTCGATGGAGAGGCTGCTCGAAGATTTCAGCTCGGTTGGGCCCCCGATGGTTACGACGCTCTCTCGCGATCACTACAGGATAAAAAATTCTCACGCGAGGATCTAGCCTCGGTTGGGCTCTCTTTCATAAACCGATCCAACAAACTGCAGGACCAGTTTCGTGGAAGGCTCATGTTCCCGATTTTTGATCGTCAAGGTGACGCCGTTGGATTTGGAGGCCGCACGCTTACCGGTGACGGGCCAAAGTACAAAAACTCCCCTGAGACCCCTCTCTACAGCAAGAGCCGCGTGCTTTATGGCCTTAACTGGGCGAAGGCGGAGGTGGCAGCACGCGACGCAGTCGTGATCTGCGAGGGCTACACGGACGTAATGGCTTTCGCTCTCGCTGGGGTCCCTAATGCTGTCGCTACATGCGGTACCGCACTTACTGAAGATCATGTGCAGATACTTAAGAACTTCACGCGTAACATTGTGCTCGCTTATGACGCTGACAGCGCGGGGCAGAGCGCAGCTGAGAAGTGGTACACGTGGGAGCAGCGCTTCGATATAAATGTTCGTGTCGCTGCTCTCCCAACGAGCGGAGACCCAGCCGACCTCTGGAAATCCGATCCAGACGCTCTACTGCGTTCCGTATCCGATGCGCGTTCGTTCATGGATTTCAAACTTGATCGAGTCTTCGCAGCATCCGATCTTGAGACTCCAGAGGGGCGTGCTCGATGCGCTGAGGCGGCGGTAAATATCCTGCGGGAGCACTCTAATGAGCTGGTGAGAGAGGGATATATCCAGAAGGTTGCGGGTGTAACTGGCTTTGACCACGCATGGTTTAAGCAAGCAATCGCCAAACCTGCCACGCGTACTGCGGCAACTTCGCGTGGTGCCGATACGCGTGATGCGTTGGAGCCGGTCGCTCGGCCGAACCCAACGGAGCGAATTGATCGTCGCGAACTCGAGGCCCTGCGATGGGCAATCCATGACCCAACGATGGTCGTTAACTGGATCGATACCGCTCTCTTCTCAGACCCTCTAGCCATTGAGGTATTCGAACTGCTTGCCTCGACAGACTCCTTCCACGAGGCGACTGCTGCTGCGACCGGGCCTGTTCTTGCATTGCTAGAGCAGTTAGGGGTCGAGGAGCCGGTCGGCGATGGAGAGACCGAGACACTGCACGCTCGTTTAGTGGTGAGCCTCGTAGAGCCCGCTGGGGAGAGGTGGCTTAGGGATCTAGTGAGGGCAGGGGACGATCGGGCGATGGTGGTTAAGCCGGTATTGGACAAGATTGCGACCGCTAGAAACTCAGATTGGCATATGGGGGAGAAAGCAGCACTTCAGTTGGTGGCCATGCTGTCCGATGCGTATGCGTCGCACTCCTCGGGTGCCTCTGAGACCCCTCAAATCTCAGACGAATCTGAGGATGCTTCGCCAATGGAGTCCGATTCAGTGGGAGTACCTGAAGCATGACAAGTCGCCAAAGCAAGGAGTCTACGAGCACACCCTCGTCGACTAAACCCGACCCGCAAAAGACGCGCGCAAAATCGCGTTCGGAGTTAAACGCGTCAGATACCGATGAAGCGCCAGGAGCGTTGAGCACGGAATCAGGCCCTGCGGGAATAGGCCCTGAGGGAATAGGCTCTGAGGATATGGCTGGAGCGGTCGAGGCACTGCTGTTTCGAGTCGGTGATCGCGACTTTGTGACTACCGGCGAGATATTTGCTGCGCTCCCGAACCTTGAGCCTTCAACAGATTTGCTTGCATCTATTCACCGCGAGTTTGAGGCGCGAAATGTCACTGTTGTTGAGGAGATCTCAGATGAGTTAAAGGCAGAGGATGCTCTGCTGAGAAACGAAATTAAGCCAGAGTCTGCTGCCCCAACAACCGAGATTGCTGCCCGACGAGCGAGCCGCGAGAAGCGCGATTCAGGCAGGTCGGAGCTCGCTTCATTCGACCCAGTTCGCATATATCTCCGAGAGATTGGGCGCGTTCCGCTTCTGACTGGAGCGCAGGAAGTAACTCTCGCTCAACGCCTTGAGGCAGGCGAGCAAGCGCGTGAGCGCCTTTCATTCGTTGAGGAATCAGGCATCGCAGGGGTCCTAGAGAATGAGGAGGAGGAGAGTCTCTCCGCGGTTGTAGCTGATGGCGATCTTGCTAGGGCTCAGCTCATTGAGGCCAATCTGCGTTTAGTGGTCTCAATCGCTAAACGCTACGTAGGTAGAGGAATGGTCCTTCTTGACCTTGTCCAAGAAGGCAACATTGGCTTAATGCGCGCTGTTGGCAAGTTCGATTACTCGAAGGGTTTTAAGTTCTCAACCTATGCAACTTGGTGGATCCGCCAGGCAATTACTAGATCGATAGCGGATCA
>JBAXPT010000219.1:0-2717 GCA_037132095.1 Actinomycetes bacterium | reverse complement strand
CCGTACCACTCCTTATAGAGCGCAGGAGGGAGTCGAAAGTCTGCTCCAAGGTCGACTACGTGTGGGACGCTGGAGAGCACGCCGGGCATAATCGCCTGCGAGGCGCCATGTGGAAGTGCCACGAAGACCAGGTCGAGCCCATCTAAGGATGTGTCCTCAACGGAGCTATACGCGAGATGCGGATAGGCAGCCTGGAGCGACGGGTAGAGCTCGCCCACCATTGCGCCTGCGTTCGAGTCGGCAGTAGTGACTGCTACCTCAGCCTCGGGGTGTGAGTGGAGGATCCGCAGCAGTTCAACCCCGGTATAGCCGGAACCGCCGATAACCCCTATTCGATATGCCATGCGCGTACTATACAGCCCAGTGCATACTCTTGCGTGGATTTAGCGGAGCTCCGCCCCATGCGCAGCGAGTACTGCCTCAATGCAGCGTGCCCGAGCCTCGCCAACCTCAGTATCCGTAAGGGTTTTCTCACTACTCCGGAACCTGAGGGAGAAGGCAATGCTCCTGACCCCCTCCCCGAGAGCCTCTGAGCGAAACACGTCGAAGACCCGGATCTCCTCAAGGAGATCAGCCCCGGAGGCCTTGAGGGTCGCAAGTACATCAGCCCCTGCGATGCCATCCGCTACAACAAAGGCAAGGTCGACACCGCTTGCTGGGAATCGTGATGGTGGCGAGTAGCGGCGCTCTAGTCGGGTCGCCCTCAAGAGAGCGCCTAGATCGAGCTCAAATGAAACGACCGGAGCAGATAGCGAGTGAACCCCTAGGGCTGGCTCATCTACCTCCCCAACGTGACCGACCGGCGAACCGTCGACAAACACGATCGCAGTTCTACCTGCGTGGAGGCCATCAACCTCTCCGGCAACAAGGCGCACATCACTCAGTCTCAAAGCATTGGTGAGAGCATTCATCGCTGTAATGGCATCGTAAACATCAACCGGTCGATCAGCATCGTGAGGGCGACCGCTGCGAGTACCAGCGAATACACCAGCAACATGATCACGCTCATCGGGTTGTATCGCATCTCCTACTGGCCTGCGGAAAACATGCCCGGTCTCGAAGAGTGCTACATCGGGATTCCCCTGCGCTGCGTTGAAAGCAACAGCTCCGAGTAGTCCGGGCAGAATTGCCGGACGTAGTAAAGACTCCTCAGCCCGCAACGGATTCGTAAGACTCACCGATGTTGAGGCGTCAAAGCCAAATGGCTCAAGGGCCTTCTCAGATAGGAGCGAGAGCGTGTAAGCCTCTGAGCAGCCTGCGCCGACAAGCGCATCGGCGACCAAGCGCCTCTCCTGCTGTGGACGACTAAAACCGCCAACATGATCTGGATTGCTAGGGAGTGTTCGAGGAATTGCATCTAGACCAAGCCTGCGCGCGGTCTCTTCAATTAGGTCAATCTCGCGAGTGATATCCGGTCTAAATGTAGGGACCGTGGCCATCGTGTTCTCGCTGCCCTGAGAAATGCAAGCAATTCCAAGCGGCACCAGAAGCGCAGAGATCTGATCCAGGCTGAGCGCTGTTCCAAGAACCGCATTTACACGCGCTGAACGAAGCAAAATCTCAGGCGATGTAATGGGCTCTAGATATTGATCGGTCGTCTCTGAGATAACGCAAGCGTTAGCGAAAGCCTCTAATAATTCAACAGCACGATCCGAGCCAGCGATCACCGCGTTGGGGTCAATGCCGCGTTCGAAGCGAGCGCTTGATTCGCTCCGCAGTCCGAGGCGCTTAGAAGATTTTGAGATCCCCATTGGATCGAAGTATGCGGCCTCAAGGATGACCTCTGTCGTATCCTCCCCTACCTCTGCAGCGGCGCACCCCATGATCCCGGCAATAGATTGCGGCGAATCATCTCCGCTACATACCAACAGGTCTGCGGATGTAAGGGAGCGTGATACGCCATCTAGCGTTGTAACGGTCTCTCCATCGGCTGCGGGCCGCACTCTTAGCGTTGAGCTCGCAAGACGAGTCGCGTCGAAAGCATGCAGAGGCTGGCCGCGCTCGAGCAGCACGTAGTTTGTAATGTCGACGACATTCGAGATGGGCCGCATTCCAGCCAAAGAAAGGCGGCGCTGCATCCAGTCTGGCGAGGCGCCGATTGTGACGCTGAGTCTGCGAGCAGTGAAGCGCGGGCAGCGCTGCGCATCGAGAACCTCGACCGTCACGCCCTGACTACCTGATCCGGCAGCGCCGGTTACGGGAGCCGGGAGGGTGAACTCGAGTTCGAAATGAGCCGCCAAATCTCTAGCTATCCCAATAATGCTCATCGCATCGGGCCTGTTAGGCGTAATTGATACATCGAATACGACATCATCTAGGCCCATCGCCTCGCAGATATCTGTGCCTGATTCAAACTCTTGGCTCAGGTCGAGAATCCCATCGTGATCCTCGCCAAGCCCTAACTCACGCGAAGAGCAGAGCATGCCGTCGGAGAGAACCCCGCGAATCTTGCGTGGCTCAAGTGTGAAATCCCCTGGGAGAGTTGCACCAGATCCGGCGTATGCGACGACCATTCCAACAACCACATTCGGTGCACCGCAGACAACCTGAGTCTCGCCAACACCAAACTCGATATCTACAAGGCGCAGCTTGTCTGCATCTGGGTGGGGATGAACACCAAGCACTCGCGCAATCACTACACCGTTAATCTCACGCCCCGGCTCGTCGAAGGCCTCTACCTCTAGACCTAGTTGATTAAGGGCGTCAGTAAGCGCACC
>JBAXPT010000218.1:0-2743 GCA_037132095.1 Actinomycetes bacterium | reverse complement strand
GAGATCGCATGAGTGGTGCAAATAGGGCCCGAGGATCAAGCAAGTGGTTATGGCCTTCAGTCATTGGCGGCATCGTCGTAATCGGCGTAGTCGCGATCGCTCTTGGTGGCGGTGGTAAGGACAAGACCGGAGGCTCCAATAACGGCGGAGGCTCTAAGGACAAGATCGAGGTCGCCAAAGTTGTTGAGGTAAGTGGCGCTCCATTGCCAGATTTCGATACGACTCTCAATGACTCGGCGATCGGCAAGAAAGCTCCGACACTCGATGGCGCCGACTTTGATGGCAAGTCAGTAACTGCTGGCGGTGCGAGCGGTAAGCCGCAGATCGTTACCTTCATTGCACACTGGTGCCCACATTGCCAGCGCGAGGTTCCGATCATTATTGATCTGAAGAACAAAGGTGTATTCGACGGGGTTGAGCTGACAGGGGTTGCAACCGGCACTAGGTCCGATGCGCCTAACTATCCGCCATCTGCGTGGCTTGCATCAGCGAAGTGGGATTCCCCGGTACTTGTCGATACTGCAACCTCGACAGCGGGAGACGCATATGGATTGACTGGTTTCCCAATGCTTGTCTTTGTGAACCCCGATGGCACGGTTGCCGGGCGTTGGTCTGGCGAGATGGAGCCGTCAAACCTTCAAGCAGTCGTAGAGGCCTTCAAAGCCGGCAAGAAGATCCCGTTCCCCAGTAATTAAATATGCCAGTAACTAAAAACTGACGTAATTACTTATTGCGCGCTGCGGATTCTCCCGCTCGGCTGTCACTATTGGCCGGCGGTCGTTTGAGTGTTGATCAGTTACTTATTGTGCGCTGCAGACTCGCCCGCTCGGCGCCCGAAGAACGATCCGTCGCCTAGCGAGATGCCGCTGACGTAGCCGTGTGCTGCGATACCTGCAGTGCTGCGCCCGGCTGCGAATAGCCCAGGCACCGGAGCACCCGATGGATCAAGCACGTGTGAATCGGGGTCTGTCTTTAGTCCGCCAAGTGTGAACGGTGCGTAGATGGCCTTCGAGTCAACGCGCAGGTCAATCGCTCCATAGGGAGGGCGCAACGGCACTACAAAATCAGGCTCTTTGTGCCACTCAGGGTCGGTTCCATTCTCAGCGTGCTGGTTATACGTTGCGATCGTCTCTGCAAGCGCATCTGCGGGCAAGCCGACATCTGCTGCAAGTTCCTCGGGAGTCTCAGCGGCCCAAGTAATTCGCATGCCGACAAAGTTGACCTCAAAAATCTCTTCGCTGACGATCATGTAGATCTCGCCCTGCTGGTCAACGAGTGCACGATGCCCGATGCGGCCCGTGTATGTATCTTCGTTGATGAAGCGCTTACCGTCTTTGCCAACGAGCAGTGCTCGAGCCATGCGATGTGGTGGGCCGATTGGGAGTGCGCACTCAACGGAGTCCATGCGAGTAGTGGTGCCGCCTGCACCCTCGCCGAGGCGAATCCCGCGGCCGTCGTCGTTATCTGTACCAACTCTCCAAGCTGAGAACGGTCGCAGTGCCTCGGGGCAGTAGCGGGCCAGCATCTCTTCGTTGAAGATAAATCCACCTGCGCAGAGAATCACTCCACCGGTTGCACGCACGTGTAGGTCGCGACCGTCGACGCGTGCGACTAATCCAACAACGCGACCAGCATCGATGATGAGTCGCTCGACGCGCGAATCTGTATGCACTGCCACATCTGTTTTGGCGAGGGCGCCGGTCAGGCACTCCATCAAGAATCCGCCGGCAGTATCTGGGAACTGGGGGTGATGCCCGCGAGGCACGACATCGGCGATGGTGTTGAAGGGCCAGGAGTCCTCGCCGCCGGAGAAGCAGAGGCCAGCATCAGTAATCGGCTCACGGTTGGGCTCATCGCAGAACTCTGCCTTAAAAGGAACGCCGTGATCAACGAGCCAGTTGTAGTGAGCAACAGAGCCCTGGCAGTAGGCGTGCACCTTGTCGGCATCTGCATCTGGTCCGCATGCTTCTAGGAGAAATCTCTCCATGTTCTCCGCAGTATCTGTGTATCCACACGCCTCTTGAATTGGGGTTCCGCCACCGAGGTAGATGAGTCCACCTGAGAGTGCGCTCGTGCCTCCGCCAGCGCCGCCACGCTCGAATGCAACTACGCGTGCACCTGCTTCGTGGGCACTAATCGCAGCGCATGTACCTGCAATGCCGAGCCCAACAACTGCAACATCAGTCTCAATATCCCACTGCGTTACGGCTGCAGTATCGAGTGGTGCAATTGGTAATACGGCATCTTGAGATGCATCTGTTGCTTCGCCTAGTGAATCGTTAGTGCTCACAGTTTTGTAATTACCTCATCAGCGAAACGCGCAAGTGAGTCGAGTTGAACAGTGAGGTCATTAGGGTCGCCGCCGTAGAAGTACCACGGAACAGTCTGGAGCTCGGTTACACCCTTCTCTTCAAGGCGCTTGTAGCCATCGAGGTCGAATACATCTACGCATAGAGCGTTTACCTCGAAGGGAAGATGCGAACGGCCATACTCGGTGCGGTAGCGAGCGATCTCGGAGAGGGCGTTTGTGATCTCCTCTTCAGTGTTCTGCACTGAGATCCAACCATCTGCGAGGCGCGCTGCACGCTTAAAGCCTGGGTCGCTCAATCCACCGACATAAATCGGCACGGCCTTCTCGGGGGCGGGCGACATCATGAGGCGATCGAAGTCGTAATAGGTGCCGTGGTACTCGTGGTACGCAGGGCCTCCACCGCCGCAGAGGAGTTGAAGAATCTCGATCATC
>JBAXPT010000217.1:0-2767 GCA_037132095.1 Actinomycetes bacterium | reverse complement strand
GCCGGTGGCCTCGCAGCCGGCGCACTTAGCGACTCAGGCCCCAAGTCTCCTGCTACTGCGATCATTACCGACGTATCTGGAGTATCCGGCGAGACGGGAGCGACCGGCGAGACCGGAGCCGACCCCTCAACAACGACCGTGCCCGAGGCCTCCACTACCTCGGTCCCCGGATCAACCTCCACGACCTTCGATGACAACGGATCCGACCATGAATCAGATGATGACTCAGATGAGGATGGCCAAGAAGTCGGCGACGATGACTCCGCAGAGCACGTATCCGGTGCAACCGGCTCCCACTCGGATGACGACTCCCGCGGCGACGTCAATGACGACGGCAATCATGACGGCAACGACAGCGACGACTGATCTACCCTGCCTTAATGCCGTTCAAACGCTCTCTCGCCATAATTAGCACTATTAGTGCTGTAGTTATATCCGGAGTATTGGCAGCTGGAGCAGTAAGCGCCATTGCCAACGACGCTCACAAGGCCGGAGAGTACAGCCCTATTGATCCCAGCAAATCAGGGCCTAATTCAGAGCAAGGGGGCGCCGACCCTTCATCGACCATCGATGGGGCAACCGGCGCCTCCTCTGCCCCTGACATAGCAACCCCCAGCGGCGTCGCCTCGATCACCGGACCCAATCCTTCGAGTAGCGCAAGTAATAGCGGCTCTGGGGCTAAGCCAATAGTGAGAGGCTCATCTGCTTCATCCACGGGAGGAGCAGGGCCGGTGAATCCTTCTCCAGGGTCCGGGGCTCCGGCTACAACAACAACCTCCTTCGATGACCACGGTGGAGGTAATAGCGGAGGCCATGGTTCAGACGACCCCCTAGACGACCCCCTAGATGACGACTAGATGAACCTCGGAGCCTGATGCAGTTAGCAAGCACTCATAAGGATTCGATAATGCCGAGCTCACCCGCTAGCCCAAGATTTGCCCCTGGGCTCCTGAAGCGAGCGTGGCGTGCCATGGGGACCGATGTTGAGGTAATCCTCAATGGCGGCGACGAGAGCCTCTTAGACCTTGCAGGGGCGCGCATAGAGGACCTTGAGTCCCGATGGAGTCGATTCCGCGCCACTAGCGAATTGGAGGCCCTTAACCATCTTCCAGACCGCAGAGTCATTCTCTCGCGCGAGTCATTTGAGATCATCGAACTTGCCGTAGCTGCCTCGCTCTCCACAAAGGGCGCATTCGACCCCACTATCTATGATGCCATCCTTGACGCGGGCTACACCTCCGACTTCGAAGGAGGCCTCGATACCCCCGCCGCCTCCGATGGGCGCGACACGAATCGAACCTCTCTCCCCCTAGACACAACTTCAGCTAAGCCTGCTCCGGGATGCAGCTCCATAATCCTCGACCCCATAGTCCGCAGCGTGATGCTCCCCGAGGGTGTCCATCTCGATCTGGGGGGAATCGGCAAAGGTCGAGCCGCAGACCTAGTAGCGATTGAACTTATGCAGGCTGGCGCTAGAGGCGTATGCGTATCGCTTGGCGGAGATCTTCGAGTTATTGGAGAGGCGCCACCGATCGATGGCAGCGCACTCCCCGCAGACGCTGATGAGTCGCCAGAGAATAGTGCAGAAAATAGTGCAGCAATTAGTAGCTGGAGTATCGGCGTGCAGGACTCCCCAGGATTAGTAATCGCACTTGCAGCAGGGGGCGTAGCAACGAGTGCTCGTACTCGACGGTTCTGGAGTAGCGGCGGAGAGACACGCCACCATTTGATTGATCCGCGCAGTGGTCAACCCTCTCAAGGATCAGGGCGCAGCGTTACTGTGATCGCTAAGGATGCAACGAGTGCTGAGGTACTAGCGAAGGCACTTTATTTCCTTGACCCTAAAGATGGTGCCGAGGTCTTGAACGCCCACAACGCAACTGGCGTGATCATCGACGACGATGGCCAGGCGCATCCATTAAGTGGCTTCGAGCGTTTCCTCGCCTGATAATTCTCTACTCAGCCCTGTAAGGACTGCAGCGAGGTCTGGAGTCAATGGCTCCTGTATCTCAATTCGCTCACCGGTAACCGGATGATCAAATGCGAGAGCTGCTGCGTGCAGGAATGGGCGATCCATAACGAGCGATGATCTACGCCCTCCGTATGCTCCGTCGCCCACTACCGGGTGTCCGATCGCTGCGACATGAACACGGATCTGATGCGTGCGTCCAGTCTCTAGGGTGCATTCAAGAAGAGTCACGCCCTTCTCAGGGAAAGACTCCATTACTTCGTAGTGAGTGCGGGCAGCGCGCCCTCCCTCTCTAACTGCCATGCGCGTCGGTATTCGCACAGACCTCCCAATTGGGGCATCGATGACACCGCGAGGAGCATCCGGTACGCCCCATACAAGTGCGATGTATCGGCGCTCAACCTCGTGGTTAAAGAGTTGCGCTACAAGTCCGTCGTATGCGCGCTGGGTTCTTGCAACGAGCATTAGCCCACTTGTATCGCGATCGAGGCGATGCACAATTCCGGGCCGGGTTGGCTCCCCAACATCTGCCAACTCTGGATGGTGGAAAAGCAGCGCATTAGCGAGAGTTCCGTCTGGATTACCTGCGCCAGGGTGAACAACGAGTCCAGCAGGCTTAGAGATGACGATTACGTCCTCGTCAGACCAGCGCTCAACAATCGCTATGTCCTGAGCAGCCGGCAGACCAACGGGCTCGGGCTCGGCAAGAAGCTCAACGATCTCGCCCTCCTCGAGTCGACGGCTCTTGATCACCTTCTTCCCATCAACAAGAACACTCTTACGCTTAATTAGTTCTTG
>JBAXPT010000216.1:0-2768 GCA_037132095.1 Actinomycetes bacterium | reverse complement strand
CTAACGCTGTGATCAATATTCGTGTCGACATCGATGCGCTCAAGCGTGGACATACCGAGAATGGCGAGATCTGCGAGATTGCTGGCGTCGGTCCAATACCGGTCGCAACGGCCACAGAGTATTTGGGCGAGGCATTCTTAAAACTTCTTGTTGTCGATGGAGTAGATATCAAGACGGTTGCGCATATGGGGCGACACATCCCTGCACCACTGCGAACAGCCGTCGAGGAGCGCGATCGCGTCTGCCAGGTGCCGACCTGCGACATGACTATCGGTCTAGAGATCGATCACATCAAACCCTTCTCCGAGGGCGGCCCTGCATCTCTTGAGAACCTTGTGCGGCTCTGTAAACGACATCATCTTCAAAAAACACACGATGGATATCGACTCATCAAGATCGAAGCCAGCGAGGGTGAGATCGGTGTGGCGAAGGAGACCAGGTGGGATTGGAGAGCACCACCGGATCTAAAGAAAACGGGGTAGTGGGGAGAACGCGCGGTGGAGCTGAGGGGAATTGAACCCCTGACCTCTTCCATGCCATGGAAGCGCTCTGCCAACTGAGCTACAGCCCCTAAACGATCCCCGGAACGAGCCCGGGAACGGGGGCAGGCTAGCAGGGGAGCGAGTGCTACCTCCTCTTATGCCTTAGGCGTGGCGAAGGCAAGGCGGCCCGGTACGATCAAGCCCCCATGACTTCTAACCCTCCTCTCGACTCAAAGCCACGCGTCCGCTACGACGCGCAACTCGCTACCGCGATTGAGGCCGAGTGGCAGGACCGTTGGGATCGTGAGCACACATTCTGGGCACCGAACCCAACCGGCTCCCTCGGTGATGGCTTCGAGGCCCTTAAAGATCGTCGACCCGTATACGTCCTCGACATGTTCCCCTACCCAAGCGGTGCGGGGCTCCACGTAGGGCACCCTCTCGGATATATCGGCACAGATGTCTACGCAAGATTCCAGCGCATGACCGGAGCAAATGTTCTCCATGCAATGGGGTACGACGCGTTTGGCCTACCGGCAGAGCAGTACGCGGTGCAGACTGGTCAGCACCCGCGTGTAACTACCGAGGCAAATATTGCAAACATGCGCAGGCAGTTACGCGCACTTGGCCTCGGCCATGATTCTCGACGCGGTGTTGCAACAACAGATGTTGATTACTACCGATGGACGCAGTGGATATTCCTGCAGATATTTAACTCCTTCTACGACGATGCTCTAGATCGCGCTCGACCGATTACAGAGTTAGTCGCTGAGTTCGAGTCTGGCGAGCGCGATGCTCGCTCGCTTACAGATGGCGTTGCTTGGGCCGATCTCGATGACCTGGGGCGTCGGGTCTTAGTTGACTCGTTCCGCCTTGCCTACGTTGGTGAGGCTCCAGTTAATTGGTGCCCGGGTCTAGGCACAGTTCTCGCAAACGAAGAAGTAACTGCTGATGGGCGCTCAGAGCGCGGCAACTTCCCCGTAATTCGCCGACCGCTCAAGCAGTGGATGATGCGTATTACGTCCTATGCGGATCGGCTAATCAACGACCTTGATCTCCTTGACTGGACCGACTCCATCAAGTTGATGCAGCGCAACTGGATCGGTAAGAGCATCGGCGCCGAGGTCACATTTGGTGTTGACCTCCATGAGAATCTCGAGATCAAAGTATTTACAACCCGACCGGACACGCTCTTCGGTGCGACCTACATGGTCCTCGCGCCTGAGCATGAACTCGTTGACGCTCTTGTGCCGAACGAGTGGCCTGGATCACTATTTGATGACGCTCACTCGGAGATTCCACTCGCATGGCGCGGAATATTTGGGGCCGAGGTAACGCCACCCGAGGCAGTTCGCCGATACCGCGCATTTGCCTCTGCCAAGAGTGAGCTTGAGCGCCAGGCGGAGGGGACTGTTAAGACCGGAGTCTTCACCGGTGCGTTTGCCGTTAATCCTGTCAACGGCGAGCGAATCCCTATCTTCATTGCTGATTATGTTCTTGCAGGTTACGGAACTGGCGCGATCATGGCTGTGCCCGCACACGATGATCGCGACTTTGCATTTGCGCGTGAGTTTGATCTCGCAATTACTCCAGTAGTTGAGCCCGATGAGAAGTGGCTCAATGAGAACGGCGTTACCTCGAGCGATGCATCAAATTGGAGCGAGGCCTTTACCGGTGTCGGCGTTGCTATGGCATCGGCTAACTCGGAGATCTCTCTAGATGGCCTCGATACCCCAAGTGCAAAGGCAGCCATCACGGCGTGGCTTGAGGCTGCGGGTCTTGGGTATGCGACTACTACCTACAAACTCCGTGACTGGCTATTCAGTCGCCAGCGTTATTGGGGAGAGCCATTCCCGATTGTCTACGACGAGACAGGCCTCCCGATAGCACTCCCCGCAGAGCAACTACCCGTTGAGTTGCCAGAGGTCTCAGACTTTGCGCCGCGAATCTCTGAGGACCCTGAGGCACTCCCCGAGCCGCCTTTATCGCGCGCCGGTGATTGGCTTGAGGTTGAGCTCGATCTTGCTGGCCCTGCTTGGGCTGGGCTCGGCGGAGGACCGAAGCGCTATCGCCGTGAGGTCAACACAATGCCTCAGTGGGCCGGATCGTGTTGGTACTACCTGCGTTATCTAGATCCACAGAATGTTGACGCATTGGTCGATGCAGGGGTGGAGCGCTATTGGATGGACGGGACAAATAGTGATGGGGTTAATAGTGATGATGTTCACGCTGCGGGTGGAGTTGACCTCTACGTCGGTGGCGTTGAGCATGCTGTGCTTCATCTTC
>JBAXPT010000215.1:0-2810 GCA_037132095.1 Actinomycetes bacterium | reverse complement strand
CTACAGGGCTCAGCATCGTTGTTGCAGGTGCTGTCGGCGCTGGCAAGACGACATTGTTGAGTTGCTTGGCGGGGAGTATTCCCTCTGGAGAGCGCATCGTGACTTGCGAAGAGGTCTTCGAACTGCGAATAGAGCGCCCCGACGTAGTCGCAATGCAGTGTCGGCAGATAAATCTCGAGGGCGAGGGTGCTGTCACTCTGCGAGATCTGGTGCGGGAGAGTCTGAGGATGCGCCCAGATCGCATCATCGTCGGTGAGGTGCGCGGGTCGGAGAGCCTTGACATGCTGCTCGCTTTAAATAGCGGATCAGTCGGCATGACCTCGGTGCATGCCAATAATGCGCGCGATGCGATTAGGAAACTGACGACGCTTCCACTGCTTGCCGGAGAGAATCTCGATAGGCGCTTCGTGGCCTCAACTGTTGCTGCCTGTATCGACCTAGTGGTCTTCTGCGAGCGCCGAGGAGGACGAAGGCGCGTAACTGAAATTGTCGCTGTTGGGGAACAAATTGGAGATGAGGCCCCGACGCTCGGAGCTGTGTTTACCGACTCCGGCGACGGCTTGGCTTGGACAGGCGAGATGCCGAATCTTGCGCAGCGTTTTGCATTAGGGGATATTGATCTACATGCTCTCCTGAATGTAGGGAGAGGTTGATATGAGAGTTCTCTGGGCCCTGTTACTCGGCGCCGGCATGCTCTTAATCTTCGGTCCCCGTGCGGCGGGACGACCGAGAAAACTCTCTGAGTCGACGAGACATTTTGATGCTCGGCATCTCGCAATCAGTCTCGGTGCAGGTGTTTTTGGTGCAGCGATTGCATTGGTGATTGTTGGGGTGCCCATGGTCGCTCTGCTAGCAGGCGCTCTTAGCGGTTCGGCCCCAACGTGGGTGCGAAAGGCTTCTCGAAATCGCCTCTTAGAGAGCACGCGATCTGCTTGGCCAGAGGCCATTGAGATGCTCGCTGGTGCGGTGAGAGCAGGGGAGACTTTGATCGCGGCAATAAATGTGGTGGCGACCCGCGGCCCCGAGGCTCTGCGGCCAGTATTCGACGCAGTGGTCTCGGATCAACGGGTATCGGGCGATCTTGAAGGCGCACTGAATCGCGTGTTGATACCGCTCGCCGATACGACTGCAGATCAAGTCCTCGCAACTCTTGGCCTGATCCATCGTGTTGGGGGCCGTGAGGCGGGGAGAGTACTCCGAACTTTCGCAGGATTTCTACGTGATGACCTTGCACTAAGACGAGAGGTGCAAGCACGTCAGTCCTGGACCAAAGTTGCGGCGCGTGTCGCTATTGCGTCCCCTTGGTTAGTAGTGCTGCTTGTGAGCGCTCGACCTGAGGGGCGCGCCGCGTACTCGACAGGCGGCGGTGCTGTAATGCTTGTTGTTGGAGCAGTAGTAACCATTCTCGGGTATCGAGTCATGGTGATGACCGGTCGAATAGCGGAGCCAAAGAGAGTCGGCATACCCGCTGAGTCCCTAGAGATTGTCGCGGCAGCATGAGTGCTCTTCGGGCAATTCTCGTAGTGGCTCTTGGCGGAGTGGGCGTTTGGTTTCTTGTGGCATCTATACCTTGGTGGCGACACGCATCGCTATCGACGCGCCTCACTCCATATATCAGTTCTGCCTCTCAGCAGAGCAGGTCGGCATGGTCATGGAGCTCTCTCAGATCACTTCTTGGCGGGTTTCTTGATCGACATCTGCCAACGGGGGATCTTGCTACTCGCCTCTCCTCGTTGGGTCGCACCCCTGACATTGTGGCGCAGCGCACAGAACAGGCTGCTTGGGGTTTGATTGGAATGGCGGGTGGCGTAGGCCTATCCCTACTAGTTGCAGCAACGGGGCGCGGGCTTAGTCCTTTGATGGCTTTGATGTTGATATTCGTTGGCGGCGCAGGTGGCGCGATCGCTTGGGATCGACGGATTACTCGCGCTGTGCAGAGGCGTAGGGAGGCTGCCGCTGCCGAGTTCCCAATCGTTGCTGACCTTCTGTGCCTTGCAGTGACTGCCGGCGAGAGTCTCAGAGGAGGACTCGCGCTAGTTGCAGAGAGCATTAATGGTCCTCTTGGTGAGGAGATCCGGTGGGCGCTGCGCGATGCGCGTTCGGGTAGGACTCTCGCTGCGAGTCTCACCGAGCGCGCTGTGGTGCTAGGCGAGCCAGGGTTTGAGCGTTTTGTTCGATCAGTGATTGCCGCAACCGAGAGAGGGGTTGCAATAGCGAGTTCGCTTCAGGCTATGGCTGCCGACGCGCGTGACCTTCAACGCGTTGCATTGGTAGAGGCGGCGGGGAGAAAGCAGGTGACGATGCTCATTCCCGTGGTCGGACTAATCCTGCCGGTAGCGCTTGTATTTGCCTTCTTCCCGGGCATCGTAGCGATCAGGCATTTGACCTAAGTGCGCATATTAGAAGTCAGACAAAAAAGACAAAGCGGTGAACCGCAGAGAGGATGAATACCGAGTCAGTTGCACAGTAAGAAATGGAATCCAACAAAGGAGCGCAAGGATGCGAAATGCAATGAGAGAGATACAAGTAGATGAAGTTGAGTTGATGCCGGATGATCCTGAGCGGGGATCGATACCAGAGTGGGTGATGCTCCTCGTTATGGGCATCGGTGTCGTGTTAGCTCTCTGGGCAATTGTTCAGCCGAGCCTCGGCGATATCGTGACTAATGCGCTGGGCCGCCTGCGGTGAATCAATGCGACTGAGATTCAGCGCTCGGGCCGAGAGCGGCTCGATCCTCGTTGAGTTCCTCGGCTCTGCACTACTCATCATTTTTGCGCTGCTTGGTGTTGCGCAGATGTCGATCTGGGGGG
>JBAXPT010000214.1:0-2830 GCA_037132095.1 Actinomycetes bacterium | reverse complement strand
CGAATATTCATTACTGCATTGGTGCGGGCTGGTTTGGCAGCACTCGAGCCCTGAGCACCCAGAGTCTTCGCAGCGCAGAGTGCCATTAGCGCATCTGCTGCGTAAGCCTCAGGAGTCGCATGCTCGCCACTTTTACGCGCTTGCTTGAAGATCTCGTCTTGGAATGGAGTTAAGGCCGCCATGACAAGCGCACCATTAGCGACCGTCATGCACGCCTTCAAATTGAAGGCACCGTCTTGATCGGTCCATGTTTTTATATAACGGTTCTTATGTATACGTTTATGGCGCTCTACTTCGTCTGTGGCGGCCGCTATTACACGTGATGCTTCATCGCGTAAGGTTCGCACTGTCGAGGATTTAGCAAGGTTTAAAAGGCGTTCCTCTGCATGTGGCTCTGCGGTAGCGCCGCGTGCTACCTCTACAGCCTGAGCTGTGGAGATCTTCCCAGCATTCATGGCCTCGACGGTCTGGGGGAGGTGACGAAGTTGGTCGGCGAGTATCACCACGGCCTGTGCTTCATAGATCGGGGTCCCTGTATGGAGTGCTACCCACTCTGCCGAGTTCTTCGATCCACCAACTCGCCAAGCCTCTGTTGTGCCGACTCTCCCAATGGCCGAGGTGCGCAGACCATCAATTACACGGCGTGCTTCCTCTGAGATCCGAACCAGCTCAGCGGCCGATTTCCCGTCGATCGTCTCGACATCAATATCTGAGGTGATTTCTCGGAGGGTGGTGACTACATCTTTAAGTTTATCGAACATATGTTCGAGTATAAAACAGGGGTGGGACACTCATCTCAACTGCGTGGTTCCTCGATGTTTTTGCCTCGCGCGGCCCTCATTGAGAGAGTCAGATACCTACTCAGTTAGCAATATCAATCGCCACGGGGGCGTGATCTGAGGGCTTCTCGCCCTTTCGGGCATCTCGGTCCATCTTGGCGGCTGAGAGGCGTTCTCGCACGGGTGGAGTTATGTAGAGAAGGTCAATGCGCACGCCGCGGCCCTGATGAAAATCTCCGCCTCGGTAATCCCAGAACGTGTACTGACCGGAGTCGTCATTCAATTCACGGAACGCATCAACGAGACCCCACGCACGTAACTCATCGAGTGCATCGCGCTCAGCCTCTGTTACATGGGTTGCTCCAACGAAATGAGCCGGGTCCCAGACATCGCGATCCTCAGGGGCCACGTTGAAGTCGCCGAGTAGGACTAGCGGCTCCTCTGGCGAGCAATTGGCCTCCAACCACTCTCGGAGTCGCTTGAGCCAGATCAACTTACGGTCATAGAACTCGCTCGGCACCTCGCGACCGTTGGGGACATATACGCAGACAACGCGCACGCCACCGCACATTGCAGAGATGAGGCGCGCATCCCCTTCGTACGGATCTTCAAGACCGCCAAAGCCCATCGTTACATCGGTTAGGCCTACGCGAGAAAGTATCGCGACCCCATTCCATCTGCCCTGGCCGTGGTGAGCGCTCTCATATCCGAGGGCCTCGAAAGCCATTGAAGGAAAGGCTTCGTTTGTCATCTTGGTCTCTTGTATACAGATGACATCGGAATCGGAGGTTTTTAGCCACTCCTCAACTCTGGGGAGGCGTGCTTTGAGTGAGTTTACGTTCCATGTAACTATTCGCATTTATAGGCTCATGTCTAGGTGGGGTCTGTGTAGTTCGGGTCAGAGACGAGGAGTTTCGCGCGAACCAATTCTCGCACTGCAGTAATGGTTGGAGCGTCATGGTCAGCCCCGTTGCGGATAGACGCTGCAAGCGCCTGAAGGAGCTCTGCTAATGGAGCGTCAAACCCAAGGAGCGTCGAGAGTTTTGTGCGCGCATGCTCATTGGCTCCATGGCCGATCCCGAGTTCGCGCTCAACCATCCTCAGGGCGTTACTAGCGACGCGTGCATGGAATGAGATACGCCCCTCGGTATTAGGCATTACATCTTTCTCAAGGAACTCACGTACCGCCTCCACAAGCAATTGAGCACTTGGTGAGTCATGGATCGTTAGGGATGAAGGATTACCCGCGAGTGCAGGCAGGGACCACGTTGGATCGGGGCCAGGGTCTTCGCCGGTGATGAGATTGAGGAGATCCCACTCGGTCTCTGCGACGCGACGCCCAAGCATGGCGTTCTCGACGGAGCGCACGATGCCATGAACATGTGATGCGCACTGCATTTGGCAGATGACTCCCCATTTGAGAGTCCCGAAGATCTCCCAGTAGCGGACTCTCTCAGCATCGACTCCGGTGCCGCCGGCAGCGCTGTAAGCAGTGAGTAAATCATCGAGGTCTCCGAAGCCGCCGACGAGTTTGTCGTTGACCCCAAATCTCCATGAGCGCACGCAGAGCCAGCCGAAATCCTCGGCCGGATCGCCAAGGTGGCTTAGTTCCCAATCGAGAACAGAGCGAATCCCCTCGGGGCCGACAATGAAGTTGCCATTGCGATAATCGCCGTGGACTAAGCGTGGGCCTCCGGCGGGCGCTTCAGGGGCGTGGCTCTCGAGCCAGCGAAATGCGAGTTCGAATGCAGGGTGAGCCTCGCCGAACGCCTCGACTAGCGAACGATATTGAGCGATCTGCTCATGTGGTCCAAGTGCATCAAGGGATGGCAAGCCCGCTGTATCGATTGCGTGGATGCGCGCTGCAATCTCTCCACACTGTGCAGCAAGTAGTGGACGTGCCTCTGCGTACTCGTCATCGCGAAGAATTCTCCGAGCAATGGTCTCTCCCTCGATGCGCTCCATTACAAAGCCGTCGCCGAGACCGTCATCAGCCTCTAGAAGAAAGCGAACTAGTGGAACAGGCGCACCTGCACGCCCGACTGCATCTA
>JBAXPT010000213.1:0-2848 GCA_037132095.1 Actinomycetes bacterium | reverse complement strand
CTCTATGTGGGCCCAGCGGCTAAAGAACTCTTCCTCCGATTTGGCAATTGGGGTCGCCCATTTAGCCAGGGAAGCCGCTCTAATGCGCTTAGCGCGCGAAGAGTCTTCTATAACCGAGGGGGCAAAGGTTCTGATCAATACTGGATCAATGGGAACCCCATTATTGCTGAGGGCGGCAACAGCGGTGTAGTTAGCCATTGCAGTCAGGTCGGCGGGAAGAATGCCGCGTCCGAGCCATGCTGCGAACGGTACGGCATCTAGAGGGCCGACACGAAAAGAAATTCGTGTCGCGGCATTCCCCATAATGGCTCGTGCAGTGCTGTCAGGAATTTGGCCAAAAAATTGATTTGCCAGGGTCAGCCCAACACGAAATTTGCGAGCCTCTGAGAGAACATCGGGAAGTGACGAATTCGTAATATTTTGGAACTCATCAATATAGATAAAAAAGTCTGGGCGGTCGTGCTCTGCTTCGGAGGAACGTTCAAGTATCGCTCCCCAAAGCTTCGAGAAAACTATGTGGCCTATGAGACTTGAATTGTAATTACCTAAAGTTCCCTTGGATAGGTTGATAAGAAGAATGCGCTGCTCGCGAAGAACTTGAGAAAATGAGATGGTTGATTTTGCTTGGCCTACAACATTGCGGACCATCTGCGAGGTACGAAATATTTCAAATTTCGACTTCACCCACGCGGCCACCTCTTGGTGATGTTGGCTTCCTTGGGTGCGAGAGAAGTCGCCGAGCCAAAACTCAGACAATAACGGGTCAGTAAGTTGACCAAGAAAATGTTTTAGAACTGCCGGATCAACAAATAGCGTTGATATATCAAGGAAACTTGATGGCTGGTCAGGTTGTGACATGAGAAGCAGGGCTCCCTGTCGTAGCCAGGTTTCAAATAGCGGTCCCACCATGCCAGTTCTCTTGGGATCAAACAATTCATAAAACATGGCAGCCAGTTCAGAGACAACAAATCCTGCCTGGGCATCCGTCTCTGCCTCTAATAGATTCACTCCAACAACTGCCTCTGGGTCAGCGGGATCGATCAAAACGACATCGCTAATTCGTTCTTCCGGTACGCGCGACATGATTGCTTCAACCAGATCGCCGTGAGGGTCAAAGACTGCGACCCCTTTCCCCGCCACGATGTCCTGCATAATCAATGAAAGGAGGAGAGTGCTCTTACCGGTTCCAGTCTGACCAGAAATGTAAAGGTGCCTGAAGCGCTCCTCGGGATCAAGTAGCACGGGCATCTCTGTGTCAAAAACCGATCCAATCTCGTGTCCTGAAGTTGGAAGGCGGTCCAGACTTGGATCAAAATATGGAACGCGGAGAACCGACAGGCCAGATATGGAGTCGCCACTGCTTACGGGCAGCCGAAATAAATTGGCTGCTTCCCACACTCCAAGTAGCCGTCGAAGGCGCTCAAGTCCTGGTGTAGCAAGGCTCGGAGTCGATTGACTAGCCAACAATCTACGGAAGGACTCGTCCATCGCACTGCGATCGCTCAGATCGCCGGCACGAATGATCGCTGAACCTCCCGTTAGAAGCCTGGCTGGAGCACCACCATGCGTAACCGGCTCACTTACGGAATGGGCAATCGCCGACAACAACGATCGACTAATACGCTCCGTGCTAGCGACGATCATTGCCACTTCAAATAGTGGCCGAAGGAATAATAAAGATTCCAGAGTGAGCAGCGCAGATGCCTGAAGACCTGCGTCGGGAATTATCTCTCGAACGTCATTCGTCAATTGCTCAAGGAGTAATCGTTCCTTAGATGTCAGCTCGGTTGGGGCGAGCAGAACTCGAATACAAACTGGCGCTTCTTGAGCAAGTAGAACAGAAAGTAGCCTTCGCGAGTCTTCAGCCGCTGTGCCGAATGTCCACATTCCCCAGAGTGGATTTGAATGAGTCCGCCGCGTTGAACGTCGATTAAAACCTATCGGGAAGGAGGTTTCTGCCTGGGCGATCGACTCCTCGCGGCGCGCTATTTCTGCATGAAACTTTGAATCAATCGGTTCAAGGACAGCCTTCAGTGCCTCTAGTCCGACGACTGGTTCAAATATCCAGCGCACCGGAGGCGCGTTAAGCAGATCAAGAAGATCGTCAACTAACTCATCGAGCCTGTCCGCTGTCGGCAAGGAATCTGCAACCCCAGATACCGCAACGATGATGTGGATTTTTAATCGACCTGCATCGTCCCCTCCAATTGCGGGCGATGCAGTGGTCTGCAGTACAAACCGAGTGTCCCGCTGGCCATCAAGGGCAGAGATGAGAGCAACAAATTCGCGAGAGAGGTTTTCAACTCCGGGCAATTCGAGCGCCCGCAGGTCGGTCAAACCTAGAGCAAAACAAATCTCGTTGCTGTTGGGCCCGGGGCAGAATGTGGTCTCCACTTCCGGAATGATAGCGACTTGGACGCAACGGGAACCGGGTCTATACGGACTGGTGTTTTCCCGACCGAGCGATACAGCGTTGGTATCGCCGGTCGTGGACTCCTGCTCCTACGACCGGCACCGCTGGGCAAGGGTCACCGCCACTGGGCATATGCGGGACCATATCCGGAAAACACGAAAATTTCGTATGTATCTTATGAATACACCATGAATCCAAGCATTAATACCCACTATGACCTTTCTCATTTGAGAAAAAATGGGAGGCGGCTGATGGGATATTAGAGCCAGCACCTATTTAGGGATCAGCGACTCATCGCAGGCCTCATGAAGGTTGCCGGGACTGCTGTCGCTTGGGATAGGCGTTTCCCGCAACGGCGCTCCGGACCCGGCCGATGCATGTGGAACCGTAACCACTGCTGGGACCAGTTGGCTAGGTGTCCAGGGTGCGGTTAGC
>JBAXPT010000212.1:0-2862 GCA_037132095.1 Actinomycetes bacterium | reverse complement strand
GTTCGCCAATCGGCAGCGTCCCAGTCGTGTGTGCGGATCCAAGTCAAAGTCACAGATATTCCAGTCTTTTTAAGTAGTTGTCTCCAGACCAGCCGTGTTGCCAGTGTTAAGCAAGTGGCTAATGGAGCGGGCGTCCCCTGAGTTGCCTCTCGGGGCTGGTGAGAAGAATAGAGGTCACTGGTTCCATTAGCAAGAGATTTTTTTGGAGCATTTTTTGGTAGCATTTGTCCACCAACTTCGGGCGGTAAACGTCGCTATAACGGCATCAACTACCCGAAGTTTGAGAGATTTGGGGCCCAGGCATGGAGTCTTTGCCTACGCTGAGTGAAATGAACCCTGACTCGAGCTTTGCCCACCGAACTCCGCTGATCCTTGGCCATAGGGGAGCACCGAAGGCCGCACCTGAGAATACCCTCGCCGCTTTTGCTGCAGCCCTCGACGAAGGCGCCGATGGAGTGGAGCTTGATGTGCACTCAACCGCAGACGGGGTGCTCGTGGTTGTCCATGATCCAGAGATCGATAACGTCGGTGTGATTCGCGATACACCATGGCCTGTAATCAATGCGGCTGTTCCGAGCATTCCATTGCTTGAGCAGGTTCTCGATCTCTGTAAGGGGAGTCTCGTAAACATTGAGATAAAGAACTCTGAGGGCGACGCCGGCTATGACCCAACGCAGCGCACTGCAGATCTCGTGGTCGCGTTGCTCCAGGCGCGTGGCAAGAGAGACACAGTTGTGATCTCATCGTTCGAACTCGCTGCAATTGCGAGAGTTCGCGAAATTGATGCAGAGATCCCAACAGGGTTTCTATACGCGCCGAATGCTCCAAACGCCGAGGCACTTGCGACTGCAACCTCTGGTGGTCACTCTGCAGTCCATCCACACTGGGTCTCGCTTGCAGGTGATGAGGGTGCTGCGTTTGTTGATGATTGCCATGCGCGCGGCCTCAAGGTCAACGTATGGACGGTCAACGACGAGCCGGTACTTACGGCGTTACTCGCTACCGGTGTCGACTGCGTAATTACCGATACGCCAGCGATCCTGCGAGCCTGGCTCTAGAACGCGCTAGTGCTTGCCTAGCTAGTCGGCATCACGATGTTTAGAGCCTTTGGATGATGGGTAAAACGTAGTCTCGTGGCCTCGCCCAAGAACTCGCCATCGGCCTGATAGGGGACCGGGATATCAGTCTCGATCGTAAATCCGCTTAAGTCATCCTTAACGACGGCTGCACGTGTGCGACCAAGTCCATGCTGCCCGATGATGGCTCTGCTAACGAGCCCGATCATGGGGAGGGCGCGATGTGCCTGCACAACCGCAAGGGAGAAGCCGCGATCCAGGCTTGCATTTGGGGTCACGACGATTGGGCGCTTGCCGACGAATGTGTATGGCGTGCTGACCGCAGCGATCGCCATAGTGCCTCCGTCGATCTTGGTGCCGTCATCTAGCTCAACTGTAAAGCGCGATTTTTTATGGTCATAGGTGCGCAGCCACGCATCGAATGCATTCATGGCGAAGAATGGATGCGGCGCAATCTTCTTGAGGCCGCGACGCGCCTCTACCTTCTCAACAACAGCAGCATCAAAACCAATACCGCAGTGAAAGAGAAAGTAGCGATCCTCAACGCGCCCAAGGGCTACGCGTCTAAAGGACTCGCGCTCAAGTGATGCGAGCAACTGCCCGGTCGCCTCAACCGCGTCATTGGTAACTCCGATAGTTCGTGCGTAGACATTTGTAGATCCGCCCGGCAGGGGAGCGAGTGCAGTATCGCTATCAACTAATCCGTTGGCGGCCTCGTTGAGTGTGCCGTCGCCACCGAGTACGGCAACTACATCCACACCGTCAGAGGCTGCAGTATGGGCAAGGCGAGTTGCATGCCCACCACGAACGGTCTCAACGACCTCAACCTCATGGTCGGAGCTGAGCGCCTTCTGGATCACAACACGTTTTCGCGCCGAGAACGATGAAGCTGCAGTGTTGACGATCAGGAGAATTCTCACGACGCTGAGGTTACCGTGCGCGGATTGATATGGATCAAGTTAGATCAAGCGCTCCGTCTAGTTAGCGCGTATCAATGCGACGATCTCGCCTGTTGCATAGATAATCGATATAACCCCAAGGCCAATCCCGACAACCTTACGGAGGACATGCTCGGCGCTCGTGATGGCAAGGTGTGCGCCGACTCGCGCCCCGGGGATGACTGCGATACATAACGGCGCCGCGTAGAGCCAGTTGATATGCCCAAGAAGTTGGTGGGTGATGAAACTTGGGATAGCCAAGATTGCAACGCAGGCAAGAGAGGTACCGATGGCGTTCTTGATTGGCATATGCAGCCATCCAACGAAGAGTGGCACCATGAGCAGTCCACCGCCGATCCCAAGCAGCCCGGAGAGCAGGCCGGCGCTGAGACCGATTATCGCTAGCCGCCACCAAGAGTCTCGACGAACATCATGTGCCTCTACATCGCGTGTCGCGTCCGAGCCGCGCGCCGTTCGAAAAGCGGTATACGCAACAAGCAATGAGGTGGCAAGCATCAGCGCATGCCCGCCTCCGGGTACATGGTCTGAGAGCAGCGCCCCACTGATCGCCGCAACAACTCCAGGTACGGCGACCCAAGCCACAGAGTCGAGATGTACAAACCCATCACGGCGGTATCGGAGAGCGCCGCTTATTGCTGACGGGATGATCGACGGGAGGGTCGACCCAACCGCCTCGATGGGGGTAGCCCCGAGGGCTCGAATAGCGGGGGTCGAGATCACAGCCCCGCCCACCCCGAATAGCCCAGATAGGACTCCTGTAGCGAAACCAATCCCGATTCCAAGGATAATTATCAGCGCGTCGGACACGGCGAGCAGGCTAGCCGTGG
>JBAXPT010000211.1:0-2863 GCA_037132095.1 Actinomycetes bacterium | reverse complement strand
TCTGAGGAGATCCTCGGGGAGCAACTCGAGGAGCGCTACGAATCAATGTGTGACCCGCGCTTAAATGCTCGCCAATCACTTGATCTTGCATTCCAGGTTGCAGAGTTACTTCGGGCCTAAGCCCGACTACTTCACTTAATCTGCAAGCGCCTACTTAGTCAGCTAGTGCTTTGTTGATGCCAGAGCGCTCATACTCTGCGGCAAGTTCATCGGCCTGACGCTCAGAATCAGCCGACGAGGCACGCGCCGGGAGGTACTTCGCTGCAACTAGAACTCCCATCACGGAGACACAAGCTGCAACACGCATTCCCAGATGCAGGCCGTCAATGTATGCGGCATGTGATGCAGTCTCTAGCAAATCGGCTGCAGCCTTGGCTCCTGGGAATGGATTATCTGCGCGCAGATGCGCCGCTGCATTGCTAGCAGTGCCGACACCTCCAAGAGCAAAGGTCTTGAACTGCGCCGGTACAACTCCACCCGGGAACAACCCTGAGAGTTTTGTTGACTGGAAGAAAGTTACTAGTTTTGTCGTGTAGATCGATGCGAGCACCGAGCCAATAACAGCAACACCGAGTGCTCCACCCATCTGGCGCGTGGTGTCGTTTACAGCAGATCCAACACCAGCCTTAGCAAGTGGCAGAGACGACATTACCGACTCTGTTGCCGGCGCCATTACTAAGCCCATACCGGCAGCGAGACACATCATTCGTGAAGCAATAGAGAAATATGAACTATCCACCTGAAGGAATGAAAGAAGAATCAGCCCGAAGGTGACGCCACCCATCCCAGCGGCAACCGTAATCTTGGTCCCGAATTTCTTAACAACTCGGGTGCTGTTCGGGGCAACGACCATCATCGCTAGAGAGAACGGAACCATGCGGATACCCGTCTCAAGGGGTGTATACCCGATTACAAACTGCAGGTATTGAGTAATCAGGAACATCGAACCGAACATCGCGAAGAACACGAAGGTAATGGAGGTATTGGCCGCAGTAAATCGTGCGTTGCGGAAGAGTTTCATGTCGAGCATGGGGTGCGATGAGTGCAGCTCCCACATGACGAAAATCAACATCAGTATCGATCCGATTACAAGCCCGCCCAGTGTATTTCTGCTTCCCCATCCCTCTGTTGGGGCTTGGATAAGAGACCAGAGAAGCGTGAATAGCGCTGCGATCGATAACACGGCACCGACCGGATCGAGCCGAGGAGCGCTTGGGTCCTTGGAGGTCGGGATCAGGAAGACCCCAGCAGTTAAGCCGATCGCCACGATCGGAAGATTGACGTAGAAGACCGACTGCCATGAGTAGTGCTGAAGAAGGATCCCCCCTACTAGCGGCCCGAGAGCGCCACCGATCCCAGCTGTACCAGCCCAGATACCGATTGCCTTGCCTCGCTCATGCCCTGGGAAGACGTTCGTGATGATCGAGAGGGTGGCAGGCATGATCGCTGCGCCACCAATACCCATAAAGGCACGAATTCCGATGAGTCCATTTGCACTCGCTACAAATGTCGCACCGAGGGAACCCAGCCCAAAGAGGATGAGCCCAATCTGTAGCGCACCGCGCCTACCGAAGCGATCACCAAGCGAGCCTGCAGTTAGAAGGAGCCCTGCAAAGACGAGCGTATACGAATCGATTATCCATTGAATCTGACTCTGGGTTACCCCAAGGTCGCGAACGATTGTTGGGATAGCAACATTGAGAATCGAGTTGTCGAGCACGATTACAAGCAAGCTGAAGCAGAGAACAGCGAGGATCAACCAACGACGTGAATAGGCATGCTCTTGTACTCTTGCTGCTCGCGTCTGTCTGGCGTTCATTTAATGCTCCCGGGGGGGGTGCGGCACTTCGTTGGAGAGTTCGTCTCTAGATGAGTTTCAAATTGCTAATTAACTTGCTGCCTCAATTGCGCTAAATGCTCGGGCGACTGCCTCGGGGCTTGCATCGGTCATAGGCATGCGGACATTGGCAGTTGGGATGCGCCCTTGTGCGTGTAGTACTCCCTTGAACACAGCCGGGTTTGGCTCTGCAAAACAGGCTGTAATTACAGGTAAAAGTGCTTCATGGTGAGCGCGTCCATCAGCGACGCGACCATTAAGCCCATCATCGATCATGGCAACAAAGCGCTCGGTAAGAACATGACCAGATGCAGTAATTGCACCCTTGCCACCGAGGAGCATTGTTGGGAATAGGTAAGGATCCTCGCCACCAAGAACAGAGAAACCCTTAGGTGCCTCGCTCAAGATCCGAAGCGTGTCTCCATCTAACGAGCCCACTGCCTGCTTGATACCTGCGATGTTGGGGTGCTCGGCGAGTGCGAGAACCGCGTCTGCACCGAGGCCGCGCCCTGTTCGGTATGGAATGTTGTAGATGATTACCGGAACCGGGCTCGCATCCGCAACAGCGCGCATATGCGCAACAATTCCCTCCTCAGAGGGGCGAACGTAATAAGGGGTAACAACAAGAACAGCAGCGAGCGCAGGAGTTCCGATAAGCGCCTCGGCCTTGGCGATTGTGGTGCTAGTGGAGTTGGTACCGATACCAACAGTGAGCGGCGCATCATGCTCGGCACATACCTGCGCACAGATATCAATCACTGCCTGCTGCTCTGATGCGTCTAGAGCGCTGGCCTCGCCTGTGGTTCCAAGGGCCACGATCCCCGCAACGCCGGCATTTAGATACTCGCGCCCAAGGGTCTCAACAGCCTCAATCGCTACCGATCCATCGGTTGCGAACGGGGTTATTAGCGGTACATGAACACCGCGGAGGTCCAGATCACTAGGCACCCCCTCACCGTAGCGCCCGAACCCCACGGCTAGCCTGCTCGCCGTGTCCGACGCGCTGATAATTATCCTTGGAATCGG
>JBAXPT010000210.1:0-2887 GCA_037132095.1 Actinomycetes bacterium | reverse complement strand
TCCATTGCAGTTCCATTTCAGTTGCCTCCAACTAGCCAAATTTGGGAGAATTTAAAATAAATTCTGCGCGCTGATAGTGGGAACTGCCCACATTTGCGCTATGAAACCTTGCTTCTTAGCCTCCATCATAGATTGAGATGGGAAGCATCGCAACTAACTGTTGGACAGATTCTGGACTTTGGACTCTACTTAGTACCAATCACCTTGAGGGCGAGCATCCAGAAGCCCTAAAAGGAGTCTCAAGTCCCAACCAAAGAGTTATCCCACCGGCAGCCAAGGCACCGGATGGCACTTTAAATATAAGCACTTCGAATCCAAATCGGTTTTGATAAAAGAACCAAGGAGCGCAAAATGGCAGCAGAAATCATGTCAAGCATTGTCTTTACAGGGCCACTCGCCTGGACCGCTGATGCAGCATGTCAAGGGCGAACAGAGCTCTTCTTTGCGCCAGCGGGCGAGCGCCCTGAGGCACGCGTTGTACGCGAGTCGAAGGCACGTGGTGTCTGCACCGAGTGCGCAGCGATGTCCCCGTGCCGCGACTGGGCCCGAGAGAACCGCGAGTATGGATTCTGGGGCGGCGAGTCCGAGGAAGAGCGTGCAGCAGCCGGGTACCGTGTAGATATGCCTGTTGGGCGTGTTGCTCGTTACCCAAAGGGCGATGGAACCCCAGTGGCACCTCGCACTCCTCGCGTAGCCTGATACATAACTAAAGACCTCTGCTCTGTAATTAGGGGCGAAACCAACTTCGATAACGAATTATCGATTCTTCTCGCGCCATTTTTCTCCGCAACTACCAAGAAAACATCTAGCGTCTCAACTCCAAGATTTTTACGATATATAAAACTTAGGAGCAAACGCCTTGACTAGCAATGAGACCCCCGAACGCCACGACCCCGGCATAGATCTTCTAAGAGTTGAGCCATGGTTCGCAGCCAATATCTATGGGTTTGGAGGCTCTCCGCTTACTGCAACCCTCATCGCAGGTGGCCGCTCAAATCTTACCTACCTACTAACTGATGGCGAGAGCGAGTGGGTACTACGTCGCCCTCCTCTTGGCCACGTTCTGCCGACAGCTCACGACATGGCGCGGGAGTACCGTGTTCAGCATGCACTCCAAAATACAGCGGTACCAGTCCCAAAGATTCTTGGGTTCTGCGATGACCTAGCGATAAACGATGCAGTATTTTACGTTATGGAGCGCGTCGACGGCGTCATTTACAGGGATGCGGCGTCTATAGCCTCGCTCTCGCCTAGTGATGCAAAGAATGTCTCACACGCACTTGTAAATGTTCTGGCGGATATTCACTCGGTCGATTACAACGCTATTGGTCTTGAGGATTTTGGTCGGCCCGATGGTTACTGCGAGCGGCAGGTGCGCAGATGGGGAGAGCAGTGGGAGCGATCCAAGACTAGAGAGATACCCGCCGTCGATGAGGTCGCAAGGCGCCTGAAAAATGCTCTGCCTGCATCGGGAAGCCCCACCATTGTTCACGGCGATTACCGTTTAGACAACACCATGATGGACTCCTCCGATCCATCGAGCATCGCAGCTGTACTCGACTGGGAGATGTCTACCCTCGGTGACCCCCTTACCGACCTCGGACTTTTTCTCCTCTACTGGGGGCAGGCAGATGCACAGGTCATCGCGACTGGATCTGCAATTGGTTCGCAGGACGGATTCCTTGACCATGATGGGATTGTCGAGGCCTATGCACTCAAGAGCGGGCGCAGCGTCGATGACCTTGATTGGTATGAGGTATTCGCAGCCTTCAAATTGGCGATCATTGTTGAGGGTATCAATGCTCGTTTTCAGATGGGCAAGACGCTCGGGGATGGTTTTGAGGCGATGGGGGCGCTGGTTGCAGGGCTTGTGGATGGAGCCCTAGAGCGCGCATCGAACTCCACGATCGCTGCACTTCGAGGCTAATGAGGAGCAAAGCAAGCAGCCTTCGTCTGAAATCGCTAACTCTCCTCCCCTAGGCTCTCAACTATGAGCAGCCTCGTCTGGGAAGATCACCCCGTTCTGCGCCATCCAGTTCTAGTTGCAGCCTTCACGGGTTGGAACGACGCTGGAGATGCCGCTACAGACGCTATAGAGCGACTCGCCACACAGTACGACGCTGAGCAGTTTGCTTACATTGACCCAGAGCGTCACGTTGATTTTCAGGCCCTGCGACCAACGGTAGTAATCATCGACGGAGTTACTCGCGAAGTGCGCTGGCCCGGTACGCGCCTACTCGCGGTGCGAGTCCCTGGATCATCTCGTGACTTGGTACTGGTCCTCGGCCCCGAGCCTCACATGAGATGGCGGGAGTTCTGCGACGCGATTCTTGAGGCAGCAGGTGACCTGGGCTGCGAGTTAGCGGTGACCTTTGGATCATTGCTCGCCGATGCAGCACATAACCAGATAGTAAAGATCACTGGATCTACAACAGAGCCTGCACTCATGGACCGCCTTGGGATGACACGTTCGCGCTATGAAGGGCCTACTGGAATTGTTGGAGTTCTCCACGACGTCCTGAGGTCATCGGGGATTCCATCAGCATCCCTCTGGGCTCCGGTTCCCCATTACGTTGCAACCCCACCCAACCCGCCAGCTCAGGTTGCGTTGCTCGAGGCACTCTCGAATATCACAGACATACCGATCAGCCTCGGAGAGTTGCGTGTGCAGTCTGCAGCTTGGAGAGCGCGCATCGATACCTTTGTTGCAGATGATGACGATCTGCGTGAGTACGTAGCGCGCTTAGCGGAGCAGTCGGAGGACGACGATGATCTATTTATGGATCCGCTCTCCGATAACCCTGATGGCATCCCGACAGGTGACGACATCGCTGCAGAGCTCGAGGAGTTCCTAAGAGAGCAGGGTCTTGAATAAGGCAGGTCTTGA
>JBAXPT010000209.1:0-2907 GCA_037132095.1 Actinomycetes bacterium | reverse complement strand
CGACCCAATCCACCACGCCGGACATCTCATGACCAAGTGGAATCGGATGCCCAGGGGTCATGCCCATGTGCACATACGAGACGTCTGTTCCACAGATCCCACAGGCAGCGATACGCACAAGTGCATCGCGAGGGCCAGGTGTTGGCTCAGCGATGTCGTCGAGGCGCCAGTCGTTCTTGCCATGCAGCATTATCTGCTTCATTAAGTCCTTACTTCGTTAGCGGCTTACTGTGAATGGGTCGTAGTTATTGCTCGTGGGTAAGGGGACGGGCGCGCGCACTAGAGATTGAGGGCAAAGCGCCATCGGCCCAACCCTCACTTAGTGAATTGCCCCCCATGGACCGCTCTTAATTGTGCTGCGCATCGTATCCAATAGACGAGTTCTTTGGTGGAGGTGCGCCCAGAACCGCTTCTTCCATCGACCCGCCCGCCCCTGGGTCCAAAGTTGTATTCTGCATAAGCGCTACTTGACCGCGTCTACTAGAAGCATCTTTTTGGGAGTGTGGTGTTTGAATATGACAACTATTGGGCTTGTTCTCTATCCAAAATTCACAGCGCTTGACATTGTTGGGCCGTTCCAAACACTGGTCGATGTACCAGGGTTTGATGTTTTCTTTATTGCAGATGAAGTTGGGCCCGTTGAGGACCACACTGGACGTTTGACTTTGTCCGCAACAAAGAGTTTTAGTGAGATTTCCGAACTTGACGTACTGGTTGTTCCTGGAGGCGGCGCCGACCGCGGCATCAAGGCGAACGACCCCGTCGTTGAATTCGTTAAGCGAATTCACCCCACAACCATCTGGACAACGAGTGTCTGTACAGGGTCAATCTTTCTTGCGCATGCGGGGATTCTTGATGGACTCGTGGCAACAACCCACTGGGCGTCGTACGACCGATTACAAGCGCTTGGCGCAATCCCTACCGAGACACGAGTTGTTCAGAGCGGGAAAGTGATCACGTCGGCTGGGGTCTCCTCCGGTATCGACATGGGCTTGGTATTAGTGGCAGCACTTGTGGGCGAAGACATGGCGAAGGCCGTACAACTTGCGATCGAGTACGACCCTCAGCCGCCGTTTGATGCCGGTGCACCATCCAAGGTTTCTCCAGAGCTTCTAGAGCTTGTTGTAGCCATGTTCAACGAGCGAAATCTGTAATCCGGTAGCCGTTTTCACGCTTCCTCCCACGGTAGGCCACTACTAGTAACCTCCCATCCGGTGATGCGTAGTGTTGCGGCGAATTTCGCGGCACATTTCGCAGCATTCCCCGCCCCCGTAGCTCAGGGGATAGAGCATCGGTTTCCTAAACCGTGCGCGCAGGTTCGAATCCTGCCGGGGGCGCTAATCGTCGGCCTGCCCGCACGGGTACGCTCTCATCTGTGATGCAGAACGGAGATAACTGATGCCCGACCTCCACTCGCCACTCGCTTGGCTGCGCTGGATCGCTCAGAGTGTCAAGCGCCTTGTGGTTCTCGTGGTCGGCATCGCGTTACTCGGCGCAGGATTCGCAATGATTCCGCTTCCAGGCCCGGGGTTCCTAGTCATCTTCATCGGGTTCGTCGTGCTAGCAACAGAGTTCGTCTGGGCCGAGCGGGCACTTGATCGCGTGCGCGGTCGCGCTGCTGCCGCCGCTGGCGCACTAAACGGACAGCGCATCGCCCGCGCTATCGCAGCGTTGACCGGAATAGCGCTCATCATCGGAGGTGGATTCACAGTTGTGATATTTGACTCGCATCGCCTCCTCGGAGCCAGCGTTGTATTCGCCGGTATATGCGGATTAATCGTTCTCCTACCCTGGACTGTTCGCATGCTCGACTCCGGGCGGGATGCCTATGATGAACGCCTGCCCAAATAGCGAGCCAAATACGCAACATCGCACTGCAGCAGCAATAGGGCCTCACTCAGCATCCTCAGATCTCTAAGTCATCGCTGAAATCGCCGCTACAAACACCAGCAGAAAGCTAGGAGACTCCTTGAGACATTCGAGATGGCCTAAGGAGAAAGCTCTCCTCTGGCACTCCACTATCGGTTGGAGAGTCGGGTGCAACTTCACTCCCTCGACAGCAGGGAATCAGTTAGAGATGTGGCAGCCAGAGACGTTTGATGCTGCAACTATTAATCGAGAGTTAGGTTGGGCCGCAGAGATCGGCATGAACACAATCCGTGTCTATCTCCATGACTTGCTGTTTAAATCCGAGACCGACGCATTTCTTGAGCGCTTGGATCAATTTGTAGCAACTGCGCAGTCTCACGGCATTGGGGTGATCCCGGTCTTGTTTGACGGGGTATGGCACCCAGAACCAAAACTAGGGCTTCAGCCCGAACCCACCCCTCGACTACATAACTCGGTATGGGTTCAAAGCCCAGGCTCCGAGATCTTCTACGACCGCTCCCGCTGGGAGGATTTGAAGACTTACGTACAGAGCGTGCTCTTCAACTTTAAGGATGACCCGCGCATCATCGCCTGGGATCTGTTCAATGAGCCCGATCAAGTTGATCTAGTAACGATGACAACCGGATCGCAGAGCGAAAAGAACCTGATAGCAGCAGAATTAGTCTCGACAGTTTTTGATTGGGCACGCGAAGTTGAGACAAGTCAGCCTCTAACCGTAGGGCTCTGGGAATATGACGCCGACGGACAGCCCGCGAACAATCCACTAAATAATTTGATCATTGAACGCAGCGACATCATTTCATTTCATTGCTACGAACCGCGCGAGAAGCTAACCGCCGTAATCGAGGCACTAGGAGTTCACGGACGTCCCCTGCTATGCACCGAGTGGCTTGCTCGAAGCGTGGGCTCAACAGTCGATCTATTAGAGGTCTTTGCGGCCTCTGGCGTCGGTGCAATTAATTGGGGATTGGTTGATGGAAAAACTCAAACTCGATTCCCTTGGCGGTCTTGGACAGA
>JBAXPT010000208.1:0-2962 GCA_037132095.1 Actinomycetes bacterium | reverse complement strand
GGTTGAGGAACGAGATCGTGTCTGCCAAGTACCAACATGCGACATGACCATCGGACTCGAGATAGATCACATCAAACCTTTCTCTGAGGGAGGCGCTGCATCTTTTGAGAACCTCGTGCGGCTCTGTAAGCGACATCACCTTCAAAAAACGCATGACGGCTACAGACTCATCAAGATCGCTGCGCCTGGGGGCGACGGCGATACTCGGTGGGCATGGCGAGCACCACCTGACCTAAAGGAGACAGGGTGACCCGCGGGCCTGTTTGCAGGGCGAAAATATGGCGAAATCAGGGGTTGCGCTTGCGCTGCGATGTTCTGGCAGTCAGAATGACAAAACTTGCCGGAGACTCCGGCACTGGATTTAAGAAGAGGCTCAGCATGTCAACTTCAAACCCCAAGTACGGAACCATCAACTTCGAGCTCGTCGGTCGTTGGCTGCACCTCCCCGCTGAGGAGGATGGCCCCTTCTGGGCACTCAACCTCATGAAGTACCACGAGGTTGCTCAGTACGCCGATGGCCGTGAGAGCAGCATCTCAGGCGTCGAGGCAGACGATGCATACGCACCCATCGGGCCGCTAGCAGCAGTAGGCGCCCTACCAGCGCTACTTGCAAATGTCACCGCTCAACCGACAGGCGAGCCCGACTGGGACCGCATCGCAATTGTTCGCTACCCAACTCGCGCCTCATTCTTTGAGATGCAGGAGCGCGACGACTTCAAGGATGCCCACGAGCACAAAGAAGCCGGCATGGAGTTCACAATCGTTATGGGCTGCCAGCCACTCTCAACATCAGAGGCCTCCAAAGAAGATGGCGAGCTAGTGATGCGCGTCATGCGATTCACTGAAGGCACCACTCAGGCAGGCGCAGACCCCGAGGGAGTTACACCGGTCGCTCACTTTGAGGTTGAGGGAGTAATCGTCGGCGACAAGCGTCGCTGGGACCACGTTCGCTTCGACCGCGCTACACCTGAGGCAATCGCAGCGCTCACAGATGTCGAGGGCATTGAGGAGCAGGTCATCACCGTGCTCGGCAGGCCATTCATTGAGCGCATTGTGGAGTCCGTCGTAAACACCGCATCAAACTAAGCAGGCTAAAAAGATGCCAAACAAGATGCAGGTACTCCGCACCCCAGATGAGCGCTTTGTAGGCCTCCCCGACTACGACTTCGAGCCCCACTACGCCGAGGTCACAGCCGAGGATGGAACTGCACTTCGTTTTCACTTCATAGACGAAGGCCCCCGTGATGCAGCGCCGATTCTGCTCATGCACGGAAACCCATCTTGGTCATACCTGCACCGCCACATGGTTCGAGGACTCGTTGAGCGTGGGCATCGCGTACTCGCGCTCGATCTAATGGGCCTTGGCCGCTCCGATAAACCAACCGAGCGCACCGACTACACGCTCGCATCCCATGTCGATTGGGTTCGCCAGTGGATGACGGCGGTTGATCTACAGAACGCAACCCTCTACGTCCAAGACTGGGGCGGCATCATTGGCCTCTGTGCTCTGCCTTATGTAGGCGATCGTTTTGCGCGTGTAATCGCATCCAACACGGGAGTGCCGGTCGGCGAGGGCGAGAACAAGTTCATGCGCGATTGGCTTGCGTATAGTCAATCTGTAGACGAACTCCCCATCTCATCTCTCATCACGAGTGGAGTAACGCGCACCCTCTCAGAGGCTGAGGCCGCTGCCTACGACGCTCCATTCCCCGACGGCACTTACCAGGCGAGCGCACTGCGCTTCCCGGTGCTCATCCCCGTTCAGCCAGATAACCCCGGTGTACCGATGTGCATCGAGACCTGGGAGTACCTAGAGACTTGGACAAAACCATTTCTCACAGTCTTCGGTACTGCCGACTTGGTTGCGTATAAGCCCAAATCGCACCTACGTTTTCAAGAGCTTGTTCCTGGAGCCAAGGGCCTCAACCACATTGAGATTGAGGGCGCTAACCACTTCATCCAAGAGGATGCACCTGATCAACTCGTGGAGATCATCCACAACTTCATCGGATAACACCGGATAGTTCAAAGAGCACGCAACTACTAAACGCATCGAACAGGCCAGCGACCAGATCTAGCGCACAGCGTTACTAACGATTATCTAACTATTAGAGGAGCACAAATGTTTGTAACCACACTTGGAACCGGTTCGCCGATGCCCGACCCGAATCGCGCTGGCCCTGCCACGCTTGTTCAGACTGCGGGGCAGAACCTCCTCTTCGACGCCGGCCGCGGAGTCTTAATGCGCTGTGCCGGAGCGATGGTTGCACCCGCGATGATCAACGCCATGCTCCTCACCCATCTACATAGTGACCACACAACAGATGTGAACGATGTAATCACGACCAAGTGGATCAACTCATTCGTACCAACCCCAACAATCATCGTTGGCCCACTCGGCACACAGCGATTCATTGACCGCACACTCGCAACACTTGAGGACGACATCTCTTACCGAGTTCACCACCACGCCGACCTCACATGGGAGCCAATCTGCGAGGTAACTGAGGTAAGCGACGGGCTCGCATACGAGACCGAGGGCATCAAAATCTTTGCATTCCCAACCGACCACGCACCGGTGCACCCAACTGTTGGGTACCGCGTTGAGTCAGAGGGCAAGGTCGTCGCGATCGCCGGCGACACTGTCCCCTGCGATGGGCTCGACCGCCTCTGCAGAGATGCTGACCTCTACGTGCAGACTGTTATCCGCGATGACATTGTGAAGAACATCCCGATTCCGCGCCTGCAAGACATCCTCGACTACCACTCCTCGGTATCACAGGCTGCCCAGACCGCTGCGAAGAACAACGTCAAGACTCTGATCCTCACCCACCCAGTACCGGCACCACAGCCGGGCACCGAGGGCGAGTGGATCGCAATGGCTCAGGAGCACTTCAGCGGAACCATCCTGCTCGCCGATGATCTAATGCGCGTAGAGGCCTAAACCCTCACGAACTGAATA
>JBAXPT010000207.1:0-2986 GCA_037132095.1 Actinomycetes bacterium | reverse complement strand
GTCATCAAAATCAATTCCTCCGCTCGGGCCTAATGCTCCACTCGGATCGCCCGGATCTTCGTACCACGTCCCAGCAGGACGAGCGCTTGAGTCCGGCGCAGGTTGCGTAGTCGCAGTGCTATCTAGCCATCTGCGAACTGACTCGGATCCAATATCGTCTGCTGCACTTGCATGTGCGCCTAACGTCGTAACAACTGACGCGGCGAGAATTACGGCTGCAACTCGGCGCGCAATTGGTGGGCTGATGCGGTGTAGCAAACTCGCTAATGCTCGAGCCTTGCCAATGCGATCGAGTATCTCGGCAAGGAGTGCCGGGAAGATCACTACAAATGCAATAATGACAGCCGTAATTGCAAGTTTTGAAGCTACGACCGCTGCAGTTGCGTCGAATACCTCCCGGCCCATCCTCGCTCCCTTCCTTGGGTGCTTCGCCGATGCTTTACTTTCACATCAGCAACACAACGTCCTGTTGCGCTTCATAAGGTTGCTTTCACTTTGCTCTCCTGTCAAGAGAAAATTTTATTAACTTTTTTGGCTTTTATCCATTGCGCTCCGGCAGGTGCGGGGTCTACGGTTCCGGGACCGCCAAACAAGGAGTCCAAGGATGGACGAAGCATTCTGGGAGATCACGGAAGATCTCCGACGTAATGAGGCAGGGGAGCGTTACGCAGAGGCCCTTGCGATATATGCGCAAGGAGTAGGCACAAGACCGTTTCGAGATCAGGTAAGACGCGTCCCTGTTGGCGAGTCTGTCTCGATCGTTACACGCGATGGTGCGTGGATAACGGGGCGCGTTGTTGCAGTCGGACTTGACTGGTTGCGCGTTGCAGAGTCAATTGAGACAGAGGGGTCTGCGCGTTCGCGCGTTAGACGGCATCACGATGTGCGTATTGATGCCGTGGTGCGCCTTGTTCAGGAGTTGCAGTGAGGGTCGTAGCGAATGCGCTATCGGCTCAGACTTTTGAGCGCTCAAATGCGGCATCCTCGAGAGCGGAGACATACGCGTTCAACGCGTTAGGGGAGACTCGCCAGATACCGCGTTTACCTATTTTTACAGCGTTTAACTGCCCTGAACGCATGAGGGTATACACCTGTGAGATTGAGACGCGAAGCACGTCAGCTACCTCTTCTGGTGTCATGAACCGTTCTGTATTACTCACTAATGCTCCTAGCCCTACTAGCCATCCGTTGCTTCGGGTAATGCGGCGGACTGTACATCTTTTGATAGAGCATGGGAAGGCGTGACATGAAACCTCGTTTCAGAAACATTGACGGGCGACTGCGTACACCCGATGCGAGAATCGGATTTGGCGTTCTACTGGTAGCGGTCTCAGTACTCGGCGGGCTGCGCCTCTCTGGTGCCTCGGAGTCGAGTGTTTCTGTTCTCTCTGCCGGGAGTTCCCTCGCGAGTGGTCATCGGATCGAGGCCAGTGATCTTGTGTTGACAGCGGTCTCTGTAGAAGCGGGTGTAGGAGCCACGCTAATTAGCGCAGCGGATCAAAGAAGCGTGATCGGGAGAGTGGTTGCGAGGCCAGTCCAGGCTGGTTCTCTGTTAACCACTCGAGATTTTGGGCGGGCGAATGAGGCACTCCGGGAGATCACGGTGCCTGTGACGCCGGAGCACGCTCTCGGCGGGGCCGCTGCCCCTGGCGACATTGTCGATGTGCTCGCCCCCTTCGACGGAGGGGGAGACACGGCGCGAACAATCATTGTCAGTTCTCGGGCCGAGGTCGTCTCAGTTCTACGCCCAGAGCAGGTATTCGGTGGCGCTGGAGGTGTTACTGCTCTAACTCTGGCAGTTCCAAATGATGATGCAATGTTCATTGTTTTTGCCATGCGTACCGGAGAGATCGATATTCTGCGCAGCGCCGATCTTCCAAGCAGTCGTTCGCGTGTAGATGCAGCGGAGATTCCATAATGCAGATCGAGATATGTAGCGTGGTTACTTGCAGCCTCGGTGAGCCATGGGAGTCTGCACTTGTAAGCATGGCCAATCACCCAGCCGCTGCCATACGCATTGCTGCTCGTTGCTCAGGGCCAGGTGAAGCGCTCGGAGTGGCGCTGCGTGAACAGGCCACGGTTGTTGTTGGTGACGCCGTTCGAGGGTGGTGGGATCGCGACGTCATACAACACTTCAGTGCGGCCGGGATCGTGGTTGCAATTATTGGTACGGACGCTCCGCCGGGGGCTCTATCGCTACCCGACTCGCATCCAGAGGCACTAGTGCAGGCGCTACGAGCAATTCACGCTCCGGCATTGGTGGCTTGCGACGAAGCGCTGGCTCAGATGCCTATAGATAGAGGTCGCATTGTGGCGGTTTGGGGTGGGCATGGTTCCCCCGGCCGCACCACAATCTCAACGCACCTCGCAGCATCGGCTCAGGCATCAGGTGTGAACACTCTCCTAATTGATGCGGATACTTGGGCGCCTTCAGTTGCCCAGCACCTCGGCCTCGATGAAGGCTCTGGTCTGGTGCAGTCAGTGCGCTCGGTATCGCGCGGCGACTCCGGTCTATCGCACGTGCTCAAATCCCCACGCGGAGTCTCGGTACTTGTCGGTATGGCTAGACCTGAGCTCTGGACAGAGATACAAGAGAGCTCCTTCATCGCTCTAATTGATGAGGCTGCATCGGAGTACGACTTAGTTGTAATTGATGTAGCGGCTCCGATTGAAGAGGACGAGGAACTCTCCTTTGACCAGGCCCCATATCGAAGAAATCTGGTAACCCGCTCAACGCTCACGATTGCCGACAGGGTCTTTCAAGTCGCTGGAGCGAGTCCGGTTGCTCTGCGTCGTGCGATTAGTGCCACACGCTCCCTAGCGCTAGAGATTCCTATAGCGCGCGCAAACCTCGAGGTCGTTCTAAACGGCGCTCCGCGCTCGCGCACCAGGTTGAGAGAGATTGAGTCAGCGCTTACCGAGCATCTAGAGCAAAGCCCTATCGCAGCCATACCGAATGAGCCTCTCTGCGAGTCTGCATTGTGGG
>JBAXPT010000206.1:0-2999 GCA_037132095.1 Actinomycetes bacterium | reverse complement strand
AGTTCTTGATTACCTGCACAGCCTCATGCCCCGCAAGATGTGGAACTAAGGGGTGGACAGCAGGCTCCCCGAGCGTGCTGGCTAAGTGCACTAACGCATCGGGGGATAGGTCCTGATCGCGGAGAACAACAACTAGGTGTTGATCGAGAAGAGCAACCAGCTGGGGCGCTGCACCCTCACCCCTAGGGTCAAACCCGAGTACCTCAATGCCTAGGGCAGGAGCGAGTAGTCGGGATTCAAAGGAGTCCATGCACAACTATGGCATGATTCGCCTTCTGCTGGGCTTTATCTTAAGTTCTCACTCAAGCCGCACTATCAAGCTGGGACTCGAGAGGGGGAGGCGAGTGGCGAAGGCAAATGTAGATTTGAGCGCCTCTACACGCGACCGACTCCTTGCGGCTGCAGTCTCGCAGCTCGCTCAGGGCGGAGCAGATTCTTTCAACGTTGAGGATATTCTCGCAGAGTCAATGACATCGAGGAGTTCCCTCTATCACTTCTTTGGGGGCAGGGATGCGTTGCTTCGTGCAGCCGAGGGGCGCCTATATCTCAATCTCTTAATTGGCGAGGGGCCCGAGCCATTGAGAGATGCTGCCGCTTGTAAAACGCGGGAAGAGTTCCGTGAGTTCTTGATCGCCAATGTTGTCCGCTCGGCGACCGACCCTGAGACCGTAAGAGCGCGCCGTTCTCGCTTCGCAATACTTGCACGGACCATCTCGAGAGGTCGGCCAAACGCAGGGGTCATCGAATCGCAGCGCCTGTTCCTTGATGCAATGACAAAAATTGTCTCGGATGCCAGAGATCGCGAACTAGTTCGTGAGGACCTCGACTGCGAGGCATATGCATGTTTTTTCCATGGGTTAACTATGGGGCGCACTGCTACTGAAGAGGTATTTCTCGATACCTTTCGGTGGCTCGACATGGCAGTAGCGGCGGCGTTAGCCCCTATAGATATAGATCCAAACGCTCCTACTTTGGGTGCGTGAAGCCATGCAACGCGGCGAACGCAGGCAACGCGGCTAAGGGAACGATCTAAGACTGAGGAAGGCTCTGTAAGTACGAACGCGCCCAACCAGTATCGGGATGGGATCTACGAGAGGCTGCAATTAAATCGTCGGTAGCCTCAATCTCTAGGCGAACAAGGGTGCCCCCGAATGTTTTTCCTAGGTTGTCGGCGCGAAGCGTGCTCGGCCCGCCACCGCCGAGAGCATCACGCAGCACGAAGTTGAGTGCGAGGAGATTCCTAGCCTCATAACGCGTGACCTCTCCGCGTACAAGTGGTGCAAAGTGCTCGGCGACACGCTCCGCGGTAACAACCCTTTTAATGAGCTCGTAGACATCTTCGCTATATGCGAAGAGTGCAATGTTGACAAGATTGCCTTTGTCTCCCGACCTATACCCGCATAGTTCACTCAGTGAAATGCGCATCTCAGACCTCCTGGATGGTCACGGTGACTCCGGGATCAACGAATGACTTCTCCACCAACGTGGGCCATATCTCAAGCAGTTCAGTTGAGCCTCCCGCCGACCTCCCCATTGTTGTGTGCCCTGCTGGCGGAGCAGAGAGCATGAGCGGAACCATCTCGCGAGATATTGATGCAGCTGTTTTCTCGTCATCGCAGCGCCAAGCGACGCGAAGCCCAACCTCTCTAGGCTCTGCTGCTCCGGCGGACTCCGGCATGGGTACGGCTCCACCTAATGCGTCGACACCCCAATATTCAAAGCGCCACTCCGCTACTTCATAGCCGGCATCGGAGACTCGTCGAGCAAAAATGGCGGCGGTTGCCTCTGCCTTCTCGAGCGCATACGGCCAGGCGAACCCTGCGCGTGCTTCGCCAGACCAACCAGAGTGGTGCGCTAGAACTGCTTTATATGTAGGGGTTGCCGGCTTTCCTCGCACTCCGGTTATGCGAACGCGATCCTCGCCGAGGTCTTCAAATTGAGCGGTTGTAAAGTCTGCGACTACATCGGGGTGCATGTAACTACTCGGGTCTGAGACTTCATATAGGAGTTGATGCCTCACGGTGTCGAAGTCGACGCGCCCACCAGATTTAACAGGCTTGGTGATTATTGCTGTGCCGTCTGCGTCGACCTCAGCGATCGGATAGGGGAGGTTCCACGGCTCTGGGATACTCGACCAGTCGCCACTGAAGTTGCCACCTGCGGTCTGCCCCGAGCACTCGAGTAGGTGCCCGACCAGCGCGCCTGCAGCGAGTCGATCCCAGTCGTCCCAAGCCCACCCAAACTCATGAATGAGCGGAGCGAGGAAGAGCGCTGCATCTGCGACTCGTCCGGTGATGACGATGTCCGCACCTGCGTCGAGCGCCTGAACGATTGGGCGAGCACCTAGGTAGGCAGCAAAGAATCTTGGATCACCCTGCGCGCTATGAAACTCGGCCCCTGTATCTAAATGCTTTAGTTGCGAAGCAGTAGCGGCATGGAGTTCGTCGAGTCGACCAAATAAGTCATCCCCAAGCACAGTTGCAATTCTTAGGCCAGTAATACCAAGATCGCGCGCAGTCTCGGCTGCTACGCGCGCTGCCGCCGCTGGGTTCATCCCGCCTGCATTGGTAATGACTTTCACGCGACCTGCAGCAACCGCCGGCATCGCTGTATTTAAGTAGACGGGGAGGTCTCTCGTATATCCGCGCGACTCATCGCGTGCTCGGTCCTTCTGGAGTATCGCGAGCGTTAGTTCGGCGAGTGCCTCAAGGCAGAGGTAGTCAATACCGTCCTCTAGAAGGCCAGCGATCGAACTCGGCGTGTCTCCATAGAAGCCTTGGCCTCCAGCGATGCGAAGAACTTTACTGCTCACTTTGAATGTTCACGTTTATTAGTCACGTTCTAGGCACCCGTCACGAGTTGATTTGTCCGCATCAGAGGGTAGTTCAGAGTTAAGTAGTTAAGACTTGGCTAGAGAGAGGGGCGACGCTGCGCCCATGGCATCGCCTGCTCGAGTTGCCCCGCAACAGAGAGGAGAAGATCCTCGCGCCAAGCGCTAC
>JBAXPT010000205.1:0-3002 GCA_037132095.1 Actinomycetes bacterium | reverse complement strand
GGCGTCCACTAAGCGCATGTGCAGCCTCGGCGAGAGTGAGCATCACAGCAAGCCCGCCCTTCATATCCGCAGCCCCGAGCCCGAATAACGAATCTCCCTCGATACGAGGATTCTCATTCTGATCAGCGGGGACCGTATCTAGGTGCCCACCGACGAGTAGTCGGCGTTCATGCCCAGAGTTGGTTCTCGCAATCACATTGTCCCCGACTCGAATGCACTCAAGTGAGGGCGCACGCTCTGCGAGTCGAGCCTCTACAAAATCTGCAATCGCAGTCTCATTCAGACTGAGCGACGGAATGGCAATGAGATCAGCAGTAAGGGCGAGAAGATCCGGAGGCATTAGGTAGCGACGCCGCCTTCACGCAGAATGTCATTCAACTTGCTCTTGTCATGTCGCTCGCCCTCATTTAGGCGCTTAATAACAAGTACGCAGGGGAGTCCAAACTCTCCGCCTGCGAACTTGCGCGGCCGAGTAGCAGAGATCGCCACGCACCAGTCGGGTACAACTCCACGCGAGATCTCGTCACCAGTCTCAGCGTCAATAACCGGGATAGAGGACGTAAGGATGCAGCCAGCACCGAGAACTACACCGGCACCAACGCGTGCGCCATCAGCGACGATGCAGCGTGATCCGATCATCGTGTCGTCACCGATCATCACTGGCGAGGCCTGCGGTGGCTCTAATACTCCCCCGATTCCAACACCACCGGAGAGATGCACGCGCTCACCAATCTGTGCGCACGAACCAACCGTTGCCCATGTATCGACCATCGTCTCAGCGCCGACACGCGCCCCAATATTTACGTACGAAGGCATCATCACGACACCGGGGGCAAGGTGCGCACCCCAACGTGCAGATGCGCCCGGCACAACTCGCACGCCAGCCGAGGCATAGTCATGCTTCAACGGAATCTTGTCGCGGTACTCATATGGACCGAGTTCACTTGTCTCCATATCGGAGAGGCGGAAGAGCAACAGAATCGCTTGCTTAAGCCACTGGTGAACGATTACCTCGGCCTCGATACCTGTGCCGTTCATCTCGGCGACGCGAACCTCACCGCTATCAAGAAGCTCGATCGCCTCATGCACGGCCGCGCGTGCATCAGTAATCGGCATCACTGCAGTGAGATCGTCGCGGGAGTTCCAGAGGGATTCGATGGTCTGTTGAATAGTCACGCCCTAACCCTAGGACGCGGATGTCGCTTTGACCGGCTCCAAATGAGGTAGGGATGTTTTCTCAGATTGGTCTACCTATAAAAATGAGCCGCCAAGTGTCTCAGAGCCGAGCATCGAGGCGCTCGAGAGCAAGTTGGAGGCGCTCGTTTGGCTGAGTAAGAGCCAGACGCAGATGCTCGACCCCAGCCGCTCCGTATAGGTCTCCAGGAGCAACGATCAGGCCTGACTCGGCGAGTCTCGCTGCCGCTGTCCAACCATCAACTCCGTCATTGCTTCGCAGCCATAGGTAGAAAAGAGCCGAGCCCCCTTCGTGGATCAAACCGTGTCGAGCGAGGCCATCAAGCATAAGTGCACGCCGCTCCGAGTAACGAGCACGCTGAATATCGACATGCTCGTCATCATCGAGCACAGCTGCAGCGGCCGCCTGAACCGGTCCTGGGACCATCAAGCCAGCGTGTTTACGAACCTCACCTAAATACTTAATAATCGCTTTATCTCCAGAGATAAAACCTGCACGGAATCCAGCGAGATTTGAACGCTTAGATACAGAGTGGACGGCGATTACCCCTTCGTTTCCAGTACCTAAGGCGGTAGCGGCAGCCTCCTGGCCTGAGAACTCGTAGTAACACTCGTCAGATGCAATGAGCACTCCGTTTTCCCGACCCCACTCGACGATGCGCGCCATCTCGGCGGCACCAGCAACCGTTGAGGTCGGATTGCCCGGGTAGTTAAGCCAGAGCACAAGTGCACGGCTCGCGTCCTGCGGACTAATTGAGTCTAAATCGATATGCCAATTCGCATGGAGCGAGACCGGTACCGCACGAAGTCCAGCGAGCGTCGCCCCCATTTCGTATGTGGGGTAGGCAACAGACGGATACAGAATGGTGTCGCGAGATGGATCTCTAAGCGAGAGGTAATGCGGCAGTGATCCAACCAACTCTTTCGTGCCGATACAGGCGATGATCTCGCTAACCGGGTCGACCTCAACCCCTGCTCTACGCCGCAACCAACCCGCTGCAGCTTCACGCAGGTCAGGAGTTCCGATCGTTGGTGGGTACGTATTCCCCAGAGATGCAGCCGCCGCAAGTGCCTCTAATGCCACCTCGGGGACTGGATCTACTGGGTTACCTATAGAGCAATCAACCATTCCACCCGGCAGCGCATCCGCAACCTTCTTGAGCGCATCGAGGCGGTCTTGCGGATACGGAGGGGGCACAAAGCCTTGCGAAGTCACAGGTGCAGACTACCGGCGGGTTGGAGAGGAGCGGAGATTTGACCCATTCCGGATCAATGTGGGAAGCCTGTCACACCCCTGTTTTATACTCGAACATATGTTCGACAGACTGCGACACGCCCACACAGAACTCCAATCCGCTATGGCCGCTATTGACGTAGATGTTGTCGATGCTGCCGGGGCACGCGAACTTGTGGGGTTGGCCGATGAGGTACGCCGCAGTGGTGATGCACTTCGCACTGTTGCGGTGGGGCAGGTAGAGCGCACCAATGGCTGGAGAGGCCAAGGTGCGAAGAGCATCTCAGAGTGGCTCTCCATTGAGACTGATTGTGCTCATTATGAAGCTCAATCGGTTGTAGTGCTCGCTGGTCAGCTCCAGCACCTTCCGGTCACTCAGGCAGCACTGCGCTCTGGTGAACTCTCTGGCACTCAGGCTGTGGAGGTAGCACGAGGGGCCATTGTTGCACCTAATACTGAGACACAGCTCTTGAACCTCGCTACGTATGCAACAGTGCGCGATCTGCACGATGCAACATCTCGTGTCGTTGCAGCCGCTACAGATGAGACGGAGCGACACAGACAGGTACACAAG
>JBAXPT010000204.1:0-3031 GCA_037132095.1 Actinomycetes bacterium | reverse complement strand
GCCATGTTGGAGAAGCCCTGCATCCTGCGGCCGAGTTCCTGGGCGTATCCAAGCTCATGCAGGCGCTCTACATCTGGGTCAGCGATCTGCGAGCTAATTTCCTTTTGGGTTTCACTCATGTGACTTCCCTCTGTGTTGGCATTGCAGATTTCTGAGGCTAACTTGCTTAAGGTTGATGAGTACTCGTCTAAAGCAAGAAGGAGAACAAAATGGCAGTTAATAATGAAGATTCAAACAAAAACGAGGCAATTGGTGATGCAGCCATCGTGGCTGGAGATGCATACAAGGTTGTTTTAGAGAACGAATTCGTACGCATTCTTGAACTGCGCATGGAGCCAGGTGCGAAGACTGAGCCCCATGGTCACCCAAATATGGTTGCAGTAATGATTGACGGTGGGACGTTCCGTTTCGGGGGACCTCACTCTTCGACGACACCAACGGATCTCGAGATCCCGAGCGCCTCTGTGAGTTTTCAACCTGCCGATCAGCACACAACAGAGAACATCGGCGGAGCTGCGGTACATGGATTCTTAATTGAACTCAAGGGCTAAAGCGACGCTCTAGAAAAGGTAGGCGTCTTATTTAATAATCTTCTTGCCAACAACCTCGGCAATTTGATTGAACTCTCCCTCGGGGGTGACCTCAAAAATAAAGACGCTCCCTGCCTTTACCTCACCGGTCTTGCCGAACTCAATCTGCTTTGTGAGGCCCTTCATATTCGCAGTCTTGAGCCAGGTTTGAATCCCTGAGCGTGTTCCTTGGCCATCCTCGATGGCGTTAAGTAGCAGCTTTGCAGCGTCGTAGTACTCCGCCGCGAAGTAGCCAGGAGCAATGCCATAGACAGCGGTAAAAGCCTTTGAAAACCCTACCTGTGCTTTACCAATAGGGCGAGAGGCGTTGATGCAAGGGCAAGTGAATCTCGCTCCAATCGCAGCGCCCCCTGACCCTGTTACGAAGTCGCCCGAGTTGATTCCGTCGCCTCCAATAAATGGTGCAGTGATGCCGGCATCTCGAATCTGACGCACCAGCCTCGCTCCAGGAGCGCTAACTCCCCCGAAATAGATGGCGTCGGGGTCGGCAGCAATGAGTGCTGAGACAGCGGCGCTGTAGTCGACACTCTCAGGGTCAACAGTTGTCCGGAGTGCAACGGTGGCCCCGAGTTTTACAAGACTCGCGGCAGTTAGATCGCCGATTGATTTACCGTACAGACCTGTATCGTCAATCACGGCGACTCGCTTGGACCCAAGTTCAGAGGTTATGTAGACCGCTGCCGCAGGGCCCTGCGTCGCGTCATTACCAACGATTCGGTGGAAGGTTCTCCATCCTTGCTGCGAGAGGGTTGGGTTCGTAGCTGACCCAGTGATGACGGGGAGACCAGCATCCTCAAAAGTCGGCATCATCGCTGCTGTCTCGCCACTAAATGTTGGGCCGACTACGCCCACTATGCGCGTATCTGCAGCAATGCCCTCGGCGAGGTTGGACGCGTTATCTGGAATACCCTGAGTGTCATAGGTCAGCAAACCGACGGGGCAGTCAGGGTGCTTAGCGTTGTACTGTCGCACGGCAAGCTCGGCTGCGTCCCTTGGCGGCCTTCCGGAGCCATTGTCTAGACCAGTGGTAGGGCCGATTGATGCGATTGCAATCTCTTTGCATCCGCTCGCAGTTGATCCATTGGAGCCTGAGCAACCGGTGAGCATGAGCGCGATTGCGCTGACTAAAGCAATGACAAGCAAGCGTCGCGACTTAACCCCCCTCATGCTTCCTCCTTCGTAGCGTCATCGGATACCTCAGAATCCTCGGCACTAGTAACGGTGCCCGTGAGGTCGTCTTTCATTTTCTGGCGCATGTCGCCGGCGCGAGTCTGTAGATCTTTGAAGAAGTCAGACTCGGTGAGAGCCTCAACGGACTCGGCGCGCTTTGAGTGGTCAATCTCGATGCGCATAGCGCGCACTTGTTCGCGAAGTTTTTTCTCACGAATAGCAACTTGCTCTGCCATTCGCACGAACACACGCGTGAGTAAGCCAATATCGTCGCGAGATCGGCCGAGCTTCTCGAGCTGCGCTGCATCTGGAACTTCGTCAGCCTCTAGCGCCTGAGCCGCAGCGGTGAGAGCGCTCACAGGCTTAGAGAGACGGCGTGCGATAGTAATAGCACCGGCAACCGCGAGGATCGCAAGGGCGATCATGGCAAGTCGCGCATTCCTCGCAAGACGATTAATTGAGTCAAGGAAAACATCTCGCGGTTCAACGATTATTGCAGTCGTGCCGGTAGTTGTAGTCGCCCAGGCGACTACCTGAGCGCCGCGACCTGGGAGGTCAACTTTGGCGATCGTTCCCTTGGGCGATTTTTTGATAGCACTCAGGAGGCTGCCTAGCCCTACTTCTTTAAGTGTGCGCCCTTGATAAAGATGGTCGCGTGCAGCAACGATCCGCCCTTTATCTACGAGTAAGGCCTGACCCCCTGGGATGAGCGGGCTCTGGCTAAGTGCAAAGAGAACGTCCTCACTACTCACACCAATGCTCACAACACCGACAACAGCCTGGCCAGGGAGTCGCGCAGGTGAGGCAACAGTAAATACAAAACGTCCACTGTTTGAATCTGGTTTCACCTCACCCACTGCAGTCTTACCTGCCAAGGCTTCGGTGAACCATGAGACTCCCGGATAAGTATCACCAATTGTTGATTCGGGGAATCCGGATATAACAGTTGCTTTGTCGTTTAATACCAAGATGTCGCGCACGTCGGGGGACGACTTAGCTGCCCCAAAAGATGGTGTGGAGTTGCTCTCTGGGTCAGTAATGAAATCAATTACATCTGAGGCAGTACCGAATTGCTCTGCTCGACGGGAGACTCCATCTAGGTATTCACTAACTGAGGATGCTCCGACGAGAGCGGAGCCCTGAGCGTTTGCAAGTTCGGCCTTCTCGACTGCGTTCTGTCCGGCGCGAGTTGCTGCCACAGAGATGATGGCCATCGGCAAGAGAGCGGCGATTACAAGGGTTGCTCCGATCTTTGATCCCAGAGTCCATGT
>JBAXPT010000203.1:0-3068 GCA_037132095.1 Actinomycetes bacterium | reverse complement strand
GTTGGAAGGGTGAAGGTGCGAAGAGTATTTCAGAGTGGCTTAGCTCAGAGACAGATTGCCCTCAGTATGAAGCCCAGTCAGTGGTCGTGCTTGCTAATCAACTTCAGCACCTTCCTGTTACTCAGGCAGCCTTAAGAAACGGCACTCTCTCCAACGCACAGGCTGTCGAGGTAGCGCGCGGTGCAATCGTTGCACCTAATACCGAGACTCAACTCTTAAACCTTGCAAAGCATGCAACGGTTCGCGATCTTCGCGATGCATCATCTCGTGTAGTTGCAGCCGCCACAGATGAGGCAGCGCGACACAGACAGGTACACAAGAGTCGCTACTTCAAATCATGGACTGAGCTTGATGGTTCGTTCAACGTAAAAGGGCGCATGACTGCTGCTAACGGTGCGCTAGTTATGGCAGCACTAAAACCATTCCAGGATGAGATCTTCAAGGCGGCTCGCAAGAGTGGTGCACATGAAAGACCCGAGGCCTACGCCGCTGACGCTCTAATGGCACTCTGCGAAAAGGCGAGCACCAGGCACTCGAGCGAGAGCGGAACAAAAACGAGTCGCCATAACGCTGTGATCAATATTCGAGTCGACATAGACGCACTCAAACGCGGGCGCACTGAGCATGGCGAGGTCTGTGAGATCGCTGGGGTCGGACCTATCCCTGTAGCAACGGCTACGGAGTATCTAGGTGAAGCATTCCTCAAGCTCCTCGTGATCGATGGAGTAGATATCAAGACGGTTGCGCATATAGGGCGACACATCCCTGCACCATTGCGAACAGCTGTTGAGGAACGCGACCGCGTCTGCCAAGTACCAACCTGCGATATGAGCGTCGGTCTAGAGATAGATCACATCAAGCCCTTCTCAGAGGGAGGGCCAGCGAGTTTTGAGAACCTCGTGAGACTCTGCAGACGCCATCACCACCAAAAAACACATGAGGGCTTCCGTCTTGAGCGAGTAGATCCTCACCAGTACAGCGATGCGAGCACCCTATGTAAGGGAGTAGAGCAGACTAGGTGGGCGTGGAGAGGCCCGCCGGATACCAGCTGAGATGTTGGCGCTACTCCAGAGCCTTTAGAAGAAGTAAATACATTCCATCAGTGCCTGCGGCATCGGGGGTGAGCAATGCCCCACGCCCATGCGCGATCCACGGTGCTGCCGGAATTGGTTGCGCCTCGAAACTTGGTAGAGCGCTCTGGGACCACTTATCTACTTCGATCGTCTCATCACTACTAAGTGTGCAGACTGAGTAGGCAAGAAGCCCGCCAGGCTTAACCAAACGCGATGCCTCAAGAAGCATCTCTTGTTGAAGTTTGCCGAGCACCTCAGGATCGTCAGGTGAAATGCGCCAGCGCGCCTCCGCACGGCGGCGAAGCACTCCGAGCCCCGAGCATGGGGCATCGAGCAATACACGGTCGAATGAGGCCGGGGCGATCGGCACATCACGTGCATCACCAACGAATGTGTGGATCGAGACGAGTCCGAGGCGCTCAGCACCATCCATCACCAACCGCACTCGCCCTGCATAGCGGTCACCAGCGAGGATGAAGCCGTTATCCCCCATCGCCTCTGCAATAGCGGTCGTCTTTCCACCTGGGGCTGAGCAGATATCAAGAATCCGCTCCCCGGGTAGCGCTCCGATTGCCATCGCTACTGCCTGGCTCGCCTCATCCTGAGGAGTTGCGCGGCCCTCGCTTACAGCAGGGAGTGTTCGTGGGTCTCCGGTGCCACTTACTACTAAAGCGTTCGGCATCAGGCGGCCCCGCTCAACGGTCACGCCTCCGTCCTCTAGATCATCAATCAACTCATCGAGAGTTGAGAAACGCGGATTGAGTCGAAGAGTTACGCCGGGGACCGTGTCGTTGGCGTCCAATACTCTGGCCGCAAGTTCGTGGCCTAGATCGGCGCGCAGAAGCGCCACTAGCCACTCGGGGTGCGAGGTACGAATCGCAACCGCAGCATCGGCGTCGCCCTCTGGCCATGGCCACTCTGGGCCGAGTCGACTCACCGAACGCAGCACTCCATTTGCAAAACCCTTAGCCATCGGACGGCGACGACCAATTGACTCCACTGTCTCACCGACCGCAGCGTGTGGGGCAACTCCGTTGAGTAGTTCCTGCACACCGAGACGTAGCCCTGCGACTACGGGCTGCTCGATCGCGTCGAGAGGCCGATCTAGGACCTTCGAGAGTAAATAATCGACACGACCGCGCCCGCGCAGTGTGCTGTAGACAAGGTTCGTTACTTGTGCACGATCAATCGGAGCGAGCGTTGAGGTACGAAGCATCGAGGGCATGAGCACATGTGAAAAAGCTCCATTCTCAACGCGCAGCATCGCCTCAAGCGCAAGATCTCGAGCATTGCGCTCAGGGGCCTTCTTCTGATTGCCCCGCGAGCCGCCCCCACTAGCGCTGCTGCCTCTACTCGACCCGCCGCCCTGCCCGCTTTTACCGTCTGAACCAGAGCCTCCGCCGTAGCCGCCGCGCTTGCCTTGGCTCCGCCTGCTCTGACTACCTGCACCCTGACTGTCATCGCGCTCTACCACGGTGGCGTTCCTTTGTATCCAGCGCACCAGGCTGCATACGACATGCGTGCGCGCCCCTCTGGTTGAACCTCAACCGGTACAAATCTCGAACTCTTCTCTGTCACGTTCTCTGCATCAACCCCAGCAGTATCGGCATCACTCACCAGAGCGCCACTCCATACCTTGAGTCGCGCTCCCTCATGCATTAGCCAAGCACCCGGGCGCGGGTTACCTGCTCGCACGAGTAGGTCAATCTCTTCGGCAGGGCGGGCGAGATCAATCTCAAACTCCTCAACCTTAAGTTTCGCAGCGTATGTACTCTCACCTGCCTGTGCAGAGGGCGTAGTTGTAGGGACATGAGGCAGCGTCTTCACAACTAACGCTGCACCGAGCGCCACTAAACGCTCGCGAAGATCTCCAGCGGTCTCCGTGGCACCTATAGAGGTTCGCTCTGATGCATAGATTCCTCCAGCATCTAAAGCCGAGACGACCTCCATTACCTGAACTCCAGTCTCAGCATCTCCTGCGAGCATGGCGCGCTC
>JBAXPT010000202.1:0-3111 GCA_037132095.1 Actinomycetes bacterium | reverse complement strand
CAACTCTTTAAGCCAGGTGCACCGGTTCTCTGCGAGGGCGCATGGGGTGCCGCAACAGCGAGTGGGGTTGCAGTCTTTAACTCGGACCGCATAATGATTAAGCATGGCGAGGAGTACACCCCGCCGAAGGTAAAGGTCACGACGACAACATCGCTCCCGCGCGGCTGATCTAGGTGGGCAACGAGTGAAGGCGACACTAGGAGTTCTTGCACTTGCATTTGGGGGAGGTGCATGCGTTGTTGGCATAACAAGTTTTCTGCTTGGGCTGCAGCGAAAAAACGATGCACTGCTCGCTGTAGGGCGCAAATGTGTTGCGGTTCTTTTGGTATCCGCATTGGCAGCCGTGGGAATTATGGAGTGGGCGCTGGTTAGCCACGACTTTACGATTCGCTATGTCGCAGAGAACAACGCTCGCTCAACCCCTCTGCTATTTACTATTACCGGTCTCTGGTCGGCTCTGGCCGGATCGATACTCCTATGGGTTCTAATACTCTCGGGCTACATCGGAGTGACGGTTCGCCACTTCCGCAAGCGTGCATCAGAGCCGCTTGTTATTTGGGCAACGATTGTGATGCTCGGGGTTGCTCTCTTCTTCTTCTTGCTAGTGCTCGGCCCTGCGAACCCATTCCGCCTTGTTGCCGGTGGAGCGCCCCTCGATGGGCGTGGCCCAAACCCACTCCTTCAGAATCACCCGCTAATGGCGTTTCACCCACCGATGCTCTACCTCGGGTACGTCGGCTTCACAGTGCCGTTTGCGTTTGCTATGTCCTCACTGATTACTGGGAGCGTCGGTGAGGGGTGGCTCGCAGATACACGCCGAACGACTTTGATCGCGTGGGGGTTTCTATCTCTCGGGATCATCCTCGGAGCCTGGTGGTCTTACGAGGTACTCGGATGGGGCGGTTACTGGGCTTGGGACCCGGTTGAGAACGCATCACTTCTCCCATGGCTCACTGCCACTGCATTTATTCACTCAGTAATGGTTCAGGAGCGCCGCGCAATGCTGCGTGTATGGAACCTCTCGTTAGTAATAGCAACCTTCTGCCTCACCATTCTTGGAACATTCCTCACAAGATCCGGTGTCGTTAACTCCGTGCACGCTTTCTCAGAGTCATCTATTGGGCTTTGGCTTCTTGTGTTTCTGGGGGTCTGTGCTGGAGCGGGCCTTGCTCTCATCGCATGGCGCGGTGATCGCCTTCGGGCTCCGGGGCGTATCGACTCGATCCTCTCTAGAGAGGCTGCATTTCTAGGTAATAACCTCCTCTTCGTTGCATTTGCTTTCGTTGTACTTCTCGGGACGGTATTCCCTCTGATAGTTGAGGCGATTCAAGGAAAGCAGCTATCGGTCGGCGAGCCGTACTTCAACCGAATGACAATTCCACTCGGTCTCGCGCTCCTTTTTCTGATGGCGGTGGCACCTGCGCTGCCATGGCGCGCAGCAAGTGGGGATGTGCTGAAGCGCAGACTTCTACTGCCTGCCTGGGTCGGAACCGCAGTGATGGTGCTCACGTTGATCTTCCTCGATCGTTCGCTCCCAACAGCGCTTGCATTTGGGTTAGGGGCATTCGCCATCGCAGGGATTATGCGTGAGACCTTCATGGCCGTTAAGTCGCGTCGTCGCGCTGAAGAAATTAGTTGGATGCGAGCGACTGGGCGCACCCTCGCCGGCAATCCTCGCCGTTATGGCGGGCTCACTGTGCATGTCGGGGTAGTACTTATCGCTGTAGCGATCGCAGGGTCACACACCTTCGGAATAAAGCAAGAGATCCGCCTCGCTAAGGGCCAGTCTGCAGAGGTAGCGGGCTACACGTTTACATATGTAGGTAGCAGTAAATCGGTCACGGGGCAGAAGACAACGCTCTCAACAGATATTCGAATTGACCAGGGGGGTAAATCTCTCGGCACTTATGCTCCCTCGGTCTCAACCTTCCCAAACTCAAACCAAGCAATCGGTACACCGTCTGTGCGCACGGGAGTATTGCGAGACATCTACCTAACGCTTATCTCGTCGCCGAACAAAACAGGGCGTGTCACCATAGGGGTAGGCATCAACCCAATGGTTGTCTGGATCTGGTTTGGTGGAGCGCTACTTGCGATTGGAACAATCGGTGCACTGCTTCCATCAGTTAGGCGCAGACCAGGTTTGAGGGTCACAGGCGAGGCTGCGGTTGAGGCCCAATCCGTCTCAGTTCCATGAAGAGTCGAGTCCGAGTAGTCGCAATCATCGTTGCAGTTGTAGTCGCTGCTTTGGCGGTAGTTCTCGCTATTAATGTCGGGAGAGACCCGCGTGCTGATGCCAACCGATCACGCTTATTAGGGCGAGACGCTCCAGCATTCGATCTACCGCTACTAAACGGTGATCGGACTTCCTCGGAGGGGCTTGTCGGCAAGACAATCGTCATAAATTTCTGGAACTCTTGGTGCATACCATGCAGACAGGAGCATCAGGCTCTTGTCGATTGGTGGAGTGCAAATAAAGACGACTCTGCGCTGACAATGCTCGGGATAGTGCGTGAAGACACGAAGAGCGCGACGCAGAACTATGTTGAGCGCGAGGGAGTCACATGGCCGATAGCGATGGACCCGGGCAGTAAGGCTGCACTTGCATTCGGTACAAGGGGCCAGCCGGAGACGTATGTAATCTCGCCGAGTGGAGTAGTAGTTGCTTCCCAGTATGGGCCTGTAACCGTTGCAAATATCAACGAGATGGTCGGCGCTGCGCGCCGGGTTGGCTGATTTTTATGGAGCTGAAATCAAGCGCATCCGCTGATCGCATCCAGAGCAAATCTCGAGTGCGAATCTCTTGGATAGTTCTCGCTGTTGTGCTCCTTGGTGCATTTGCATTTGCGCTCTGGCCGCGTTCCGGGCCTGAATCCATCGCTTCGCATACTGCGCGCCTCTCGCGCGAGTTTCGATGTGTCGACTGCGAAGGGCTCTCGGTCGCCGAGAGTGCAACCGCATCGGCCCGCGCAGCTAGAGCAGACATCCGCTCTCGAATCACCGACGGCGAGTCTGATGCAGAGATTAGGGCCATATTTATAGACCGCTATGGCGAGTCAGTATTACTGAAGCCTCGTGGAGATGGCATTGGAATCATTGTCTGGGCGCTCC
>JBAXPT010000201.1:0-3277 GCA_037132095.1 Actinomycetes bacterium | reverse complement strand
ACAAATGGGAGATGCGGAGCGAACAAACGCAGGAGAGTCGAGAGTGCAACAGCGAGGGCGCGACGAGCGGATGCTGCAGGCCCCTCTCCGAGTCCTCCATATGCGCGGTGCTTCACGAGTTCTAGGTAGTCGTCTGTAAAGGCCCAGAAGAATCGCTCCGAGCGCTCAAGGCTACGTGCGTAGTCATACCCATCGAATGCTTTGGTGCACTCATCTACTAAGTCTGCGAGTGCAAGCATCATGGAGGCATCTAGCGGCTCTGTAATCCGATCCGCGGCAACTCCATCAGCGACATCACCAAGTGCAAAGCGCGATGCATTGAGGAGTTTGATCGTTAGGCGCCGACCTACCTTCATCTGACCTACATCAAACGCGGTATCTACTCCGGGGCGCGCACTCGCCGCCCAGTAACGAACAGCGTCGGAGCCGTGCTCCTCCAACAGACCCATTGGAGTTACGACATTGCCTTTGGATTTCGACATCTTCTTGCGATCTGGGTCAAGCACCCATCCGGAAATCAGAGCGTCACTGAACGGAAGCGAGTCGAACTCTGAGTGCGACCGCACAACGGTGGAGAAGAGCCAGGTGCGAATAATCTCGTGGGCCTGCGGGCGCAGATCCATTGGGAATACACGCTCGAATAGATCAGGGTCATCCTCCCAGCCAGCGGCTAGCTGCGGGGTTAGCGATGAAGTCGCCCACGTATCCATGACGTCGGGGTCAGCAACGAATCCACCAGTAACGCCTCGTTGATCCTCGGTATATCCGGGTGCCGTCTCAGCGGAAGGGTCTACAGGCAGATCTGCCTCAAGGGGAACAATTGGGTTGTCGTGATCAGGGCTTCCATCTGCACGCACCGGATACCAAACCGGGATCGGCACACCGAAGAATCTCTGGCGACTAACTAGCCAGTCGCCGTTCAATCCCTCGACCCAGGATTCGTAGCGTGCTCGCATGTACTCGGGGTGCCACTTCAACTCTTTACCGCGCGCGACTAATGCAGCGCGCAGCTCGGCGTCGCGTCCTCCGTTTCGGAAGTACCACTGGCGAGTTGTGACTATCTCGAGAGGGCGATCACCCTTCTCAAAGAACTTCACTTGATGCTCAATAGGTTTTGGCTCACCGAGAAGTTCGCCAGACTCGATCAATAGTTCAACCAAACGCTTCTGAGCCTGCTTAACGGTCTTGCCGGTGATCTCTCCCCACACTTGACCTGCGCCTGGAGCAGGGAACTCAACCGGTGCATCTGTGAGCAGTCGCCCATCCCAACCCATGATCGGGCGGACTGGGAGCTGCAACTCACGCCACCAAATGACGTCAGTAGTGTCACCAAAGGTGCAGACCATCGCTATTCCTGATCCTTTCTCAGGGTCAGCGAGCGTATGGGCAAGTACCGGAACCTCAACACCGAATATTGGCGTGGCGACCATCGTGTTAAACAGCGGCTGATAACGCTCGTCATCGGGGTGTGCCACTAGCGCTACACACGCGGGCAGCAGCTCTGGGCGAGTGGTCTCAATGACCACGTCTCCCCCACCATCGACGCGGTGAAAAGCAAGTGAGTGATAGGCGCCCGGCATCGGTCGATCCTCGAGCTCAGCCTGCGCAACTGCTGTACGAAAATCAACGTCCCAGAGTGTTGGCGCCTCAGACTGATACGCCTCACCGCGAGCCAGCATGCGCATAAAGCCACGCTGCGATGCGCGCTGCGAAGCCCGCCCAATCGTGGAGTATGTAAGCGACCAATCAACAGATAGACCTACGTATCTCCAGAGCTCCTCAAACTTCTTCTCATCCTCGAGAACCAACTGGTCACATAGCTCAACGAAATTACGCCGAGATATAACTATTGCTCTCTCAGCAGGTTTCTCTGGCGGAGTGAAATCTGGGTCGTAGGGAAGAGTCGGGTCGCAGCGCACTCCGAAGTAGTTCTGAACGCGGCGCTCTGTAGGTAGACCGTTGTCGTCCCACCCCATTGGGTAGAAAACCTCAGCACCGCGCATGCGTCGATAACGCGCAATCGTGTCGGTGTGGGTATACGAAAATACATGCCCTACATGGAGAGATCCGCTGACCGTTGGGGGCGGAGTGTCGATTGAGTAGACCTCAGCCCTCGTACGTGTGCGGTCGAAGGCGTAAGTGCCCTCGGACTCCCACACCTCGGACCAGCGCTTCTCTAGACCTTCAACGCTTGGCTTCTCAGGGATCGGCATGGAGACTGAGTCTACGGAACCATGCGGCGAGAAATGGCTTCCGGGTGAAATGGAGATTTACCTCTAAATGGAGCCGTCTCTCTCAATGGCGCCGTCTCTCTTACCACTTAGGCGCTGCGGCGCTCACCCTGGGGTCCGGTGATGAGCGTAGGAGCAATCTGCTGCTTCACAACGCCTGCATCGACAACACACTGAGTTACATCCGAGCGTGACGGGAGTTCGTACATCACATCAAGGAGGCACTCCTCGAGAATCGCACGAAGCCCGCGTGCTCCTGTTCCTCGGATAAGAGCCATATCAGCCACGGCATCGAGAGCGTCGTCGGTGAGAACTAGCTCCACACCATCGAAGTGGAAGAACTTCTTGAACTGACGCAAGAGAGCATTCTTTGGCTCGACGAGGATACGAATAAGTGCATCCTTATCGAGGCTCTCAACTGCAGCGAGCACTGGCAGACGACCAATGAACTCAGGGATCAAACCAAATTTTAGGAGATCCTCTGGGAGAATTCGCGCGGCAGCATTCTCAACAGCGTTAACACTGCTGACCTCAGAGCGGAAGCCAACACCACGGTTACCCATGCGGGCCTCAACGATCTTGTCGATGCCAGCAAATGCACCGCCACAGATGAAGAGAATGTTGGTTGTATCGATCTGAATGAACTCTTGGTGGGGGTGCTTACGACCGCCCTGCGGCGGGACAGAGGCGGTAGTGCCCTCGAGAATCTTGAGTAGCGCCTGCTGCACACCCTCGCCAGAGACGTCGCGGGTGATGGATGGGTTCTCTGCTTTTCGCGCGATCTTGTCGATCTCGTCGATGTAGATGATCCCCGTCTCGGCCTTTTTTACGTCGTAGTCAGCGGCCTGAATCAACTTTAGAAGGATGTTCTCGACATCCTCGCCAACGTATCCAGCCTCTGTAAGAGCAGTTGCATCTGCGATCGCAAATGGCACCTTTAGAAGGCGGGCAAGCGTCTGAGCTAGCAGAGTTTTGCCACAACCAGTCGGGCCGACGAGCATGATGTTTGACTTCTGAAGCTCAACATCAGGGTCGCCGAATGAACC
>JBAXPT010000200.1:0-3284 GCA_037132095.1 Actinomycetes bacterium | reverse complement strand
TCACAGCAGGCGCTGATGCGTGGTGCAACTCCTTATGGCGTCGTCGCAGAACTCGCTGCCCTAGACATAGATATCCCTCTAGTTGTGATGACCTATTACAACCCTGTGCATCATTTTGGTTATGTTAGGTTTGCTGAGGCGCTCGCATCAGCAGGTGTTGATGGTGCGATAGTTCCAGATCTACCAGTAGATGAAATCGATGAGTGGGCTGATGCAGCGACCAATGCAGGTATTGAGACAGTGCTGCTCGCAGCCCCAACAACTACCGACGAGCGCTTGGCAACTATCTGCGAGAGATCACATGGTTTTGTCTATGGAATTGCGCTACTAGGTGTGACAGGTGAACGCGATTCAGTCTCCTCTGAGGCCCTTCAGATGGGGACAAGACTGAAGAACGCGACGGATAAACCTGTGCTTCTAGGCCTAGGGATCTCTAACCCAAAACAAGCCAGAGAGGCATCTGGAGCGGCCGATGGGGTCATTGTCGGGAGTGCGTTAGTCCGCAGATTGCTGGAAGGAGCGTCTCCGACTGAGGCTGGAGATTTCGTCGCCGCTCTACGCGATGGACTCGACGAAGGCGTCTGAGATGGCCGCTGCATTCCCCGGGCCGGAGCATTGCGATCTATGCGAAGCCGCACATCTAACGGAGTGGTTCTACGAAGACGATGTTTGTTGGATTGCTGAATGCGAAATCTGCGCAGTGCCGATGGTTGTCTGGAGAGTTCACAGCACCTCGCCAACGAGTGACTTACTGTCATATATGCACGAAAAACTGGCTCTCGTTGTTGAGACGCATTTCACATTTGATCATTTCGTTGATGACAACATGCGTAATATTCCTGATCACTACCACGCCCATGCCCGCCCATTAGGTGGTTTTTTTGGTCACGGAATGCAACGCAGAGTGCAGTAGCTCCGCTACTCCGTTAACCGTTTGTTCACCTGCCAAAATTGCGGGATGTTCTGTGGGGTTATGTACCGTTTTAATGCGGTCTTGATCTTGGAATTTGTAGCAGCATCAACGATTCGCATTTACGTATCCGAATAACCAACAGACGGAGAAATAGTGAAATTACGAAAGTTGATCGTAAGCATTGGTGTTATGTCCCTACTCTCAATGGGCTTTGCGGCCTGCAGCAGCAGCGACTCCAAGACCGCAGAGAAGGTCACCACGACTACAGCCGCAGCCCCAACAAAATGCGACAACACAATTGTTGACGTTGCAGCTGGGAACCCCGACTTCTCTACTCTCGTAACCGCCGTTAAAGCAGCTGGCCTCGTTGATACCCTCAACGGCGAAGGTCCGTTTACCGTATTCGCACCTACAAACGAAGCGTTTGCAAAGATCCCGGCAGCTACTCTCGATGCTGTTCTTGCCGACAAAGAGAAGCTGACATCTATCCTCACGTTCCACGTTGTAGGTGGCAAGGTTATGGCAGCTGATCTGAAGCCAGGTTCGCAGAAGGTTGTTACTGTTAATGGTGAAGAGGCAGAGATAGTCGTCTCTGATACTGGTGTCACCTATGCAGGTGGAAAAGTTGTTACCACTGACATTGAGACATGCAATGGCGTGATCCACGTAATTGACACAGTCGCAATGCCTATGGGCTAAGGGGAAACCCTAATTACTTGGGAGTGCTGCGGGGGGTAGAGATACCCCCTGCAGCGACCCTAGGTTCAGGTTGTTCGCAGCCTCGCGTCAAAGAAATCTAAGACGCTCGAGAATGCATCCTTCGTAGGGTGGGCAGGATGATCCACGAAGTCGTGTGTCAATACGCTATGCGCACTCTTCTTACTGTCGTGTTCATTACCGGCTGCTGAGTCAATCTCAATCGAGATGAATGCGTCGCCTAAGGCCTCGCGTAACGAAGCGAATCGCTCAGCAGGTACTGCTCGGTCCTCGGTAAAGCGTAGGCCCATGATGCAAGCACCGGCCGCAGTCTTAATCTGAATTCGCTCTAAGTCTACAGGAGCCAGACCGATGTCAGATCTGCGCGCTGCGCCGATTGGTAACGGTAGGGACGGCTGACTCATCACCGGAGCTACTACTGAGTCCGAGAGCATCATTGCTAAGCCGAACCCCCCTGTGAAACACATCCCAATCACACCGACACCTGGCCCACCGCACCTAGCGTGCTCTTTCTCCGCTAATTCTCGAAGCCACAGCGTGATAGGCCTAGTTGAGCCGGTGGCAAAAGCAGAGAACTCCTTCGATACGCATCCCTTGATAAGCGAGGATGCAGCGTAAGAATTCGTCATTGGTTTACCGGGTGTGCCGAATACCGAAGGCGTAACCGTGGTGTAGCCATGCGCTGCGATGCGTCTAGCAAGCCCAGCATGCTCGGGTGTGACACCCGGGATCTCAGGAATGATGATGATGCAGGGACCCTCCCCAAGTCGGAACACTTCACGTGTGACGCCTAAGAGAGTTACTTGTTCGGCTTGGAAGTCCTGCAGTTCGTCTCGGTAATCAGTCATAGCGGCGAATCTATCGGTTCTTGGAGGAGAGCAGTAAGACTGCGTCTACCCTCAGATTTCGCTGGGGCTTACGTCGTCGAGGCCAACATGGGCTGTCTCCGGGAGCCTTCTAAGTAAGAATGCTGCTGCGATTAGCGGAGCGATGCCACAGAGAGCAATGGCCTTGCCTATTCCTCCGAGAGGGTCGCTCAGCCACCCGGCAATTAAGAGTCCAGAGGCTGACCCAATGACGTAGGCAAGGAGCATCAAGCCGTTACTGCTCCCACGAACCTCGGTGGGGAACATCTCAGCGTCCATGGTACCGATGGTCAGCGTTGATGATGCAGCAGCAACAATTGCGAGAGTTGAAGCGATCCAGAGAAGGGGCCCGCTAACCAAGAAGAAGGCCATTGATAGGCAGGTGCCTAAGAAGAGGCTAACTATTGCAACTGGCCGCCGACCGCGTGTCTCGGCCAAGCGCCCGGCAATCAGTATCCCAATCACACCGGGTACGCCGTTTGTTATACCTCGAAACGCAGCGATGCTTGAAGACGAGAACTCATGGACATCTGCGAGATATCGATTGGTGAGTTGTGCAGATGGCGCTGAGAAGATATTTGTCAAGAAGCCAATTGCCGCTAAAAGTATGAAGCGATTTCTGTATGAGGCGTCGAAAATCTCTCGCAGGCGAAGTGGGGCTCGTCCTCCGGGAGCAACTTTCTTGAACCTTGTTGTCTCGGGTAGGTGTTTTCTTATTGCGGGGAGCAGAACTAGAGCTAGAGCGCTTAGCCCGAATGCGATGCGCCATGATTCAGGGCTCCGATCAG
>JBAXPT010000199.1:0-3366 GCA_037132095.1 Actinomycetes bacterium | reverse complement strand
TTCATGTAACTCCCGGTGCTATGAGGATTGAAGCAACCGAACCGAGGTGCTCGATTGCAGGCTGGTCATAGTTACACGGGGGCGGGACACGAAGCCGTTACCAACCCTGTCACGCTTCCGAGGCTACTTATGTACAAATCTAATAAGTTCTTGTACAGTTATGGAATGGCCAAGATTCCAGTATCCGAAGCACGCGAACGCCTCTCAGAGGTCGTCGACATGTCCGGTAAAGAGGCTGTCTTTCTTGAGCGGTACGGGAAGCCAGCCGCGGTGATCGTTAGCCCCGAGAGGTACCAGGCACTTCTTGATGCATTTGAAGAGGCCGAGGACGTTAAGGCGTTTGATGATGCGATCACCGAAGAGGGCGAGAACATCCCGTGGGCACAGGTAAAGGCCGATTTGGGCTGGTCTTGAATTGGGCTGGTCCTGAGTCTGTACCGCGTTGAGTTTCGCCCCGGCGCGCTTCGAGCACTTAGGCGTATAGATAAGGCAACTCAACCTCGCCTGCATGGAGCGATTGCGTTGCTCGCCGCAGATCCTCGTCCCCCGGCCTCACGCCAGTTGCGAGGGCGACCGGCCTACTGGCTGCGTGTTGGGGATTATCGAATTATCTACACAATTGATGACGGAGTCTTGCTGATCGTCGTCATCACGCTTGGGCATCGCAGAGACGTATACGAGTAGCGATTCTGAGGTGCTCATCTCACAAAAACTTGGCTGCTGCGACCTTGATGGGGTGTTTTGGGGGGCAGAATAGGTGCTCGTCAGAGTGAGGGACATACTTGGTGGTTGGAACTGAGGTAAGGCCAGAGAAGCCAGTCAAGCTTGGGTATCAGCCCGCGCTTGATGGTTTACGCGCCGTTGCGGTCTCGGCTGTTCTCCTCTTCCACCTTGGTGTCCCGTGGATGCCAGGCGGGTATCTCGGCGTCTCGGTCTTCTTCACACTCTCGGGCTTCTTGATAACAACAATCCTGATACGAGAGCGTGTTGTTACGGGAGGGATCGACACTCGCGCTTTTTATACGCGTCGCCTACGCCGACTTATGCCTGCGAGTCTTCTGGTTATCTTCGGTGTGTGCGTGCTGGTTGCCTTTGGAGTTATTGCAGATGCGGCAACTCTGCGTAGAGAAATTCTTGGAGCGCTATTCCAAGTCGAGAATTGGGTCTCGCTTTTTGGTGGCAAGTCCTACGCGCAACTCTTTCAATCTCCATCCCCTGTAGCGCATTTTTGGTCGTTGGCGATTGAGGAGCAGTTCTATTGGCTCTGGCCGCCGGTTGTGACTGGTCTGCTCGCATGGTCGATAAAAGGCTCTGAGCCGCTTCGACGTGCTACGTGGGCGTTATGTGGATTATTCGTCGCCTTCTCTATAAGTGTTCCGCTCACGCTCTGGCTCTGGTCGCCGGATGCTGTTTATTTCGCATCGTGGACACGTTTCGCAGAGATACTCGCGGGTGGCGCGCTAGCCGCGTTGCTCTCGGGAAAGAATCCGCCCGATTGGGTGCGTTGGTTGGGCATCCCTTCACTGGTTGCGATTGTCGCGCTTTGCGTAGTCACACCATCTGGTCGAGGCTGGGCCTATAACGGTGGCCTACCAATTTTTGCACTTCTGAGTTGTGCACTGATTCTCTCGCTACAGCCTGAGGGCCCTGTTCGTAGTCTCTTCTCAACTCGAGCGTTTGTAGCCGTTGGTCGGGTTTCATTTGGCCTCTACTTATTTCACTGGCCTGTTTTTGTAGTTCTGGACGGATCGCGAACTGGCCTATCTGGCATATCTCTAGGCGTGCTTCGCATGAGTGTGACCATCGCGATCACCGTACTGTCTTATGTTTTTCTCGAGTCGCCGATTCGAGAGCGACGAATTTTGTTGGCTCCGCGCCAACTTGTTATCTACTTGGGAGCGGCATTTATTGCGACTGCTGCATTTACGTTCTTAGTCGTTGCTGTTCCAGAGGCAAAGGCCGCCCCGAGTGTTCTAGGGCGCGTGCCCAGAGCTACTGGAGCGACAGGGAGTGGCAATCCGAAGCCAACCGTGATTGCGTTTCTTGGCGACAGCGTCCCTGCATGGCTTTTGACAGAGGCAGCAGCCGTGCCGTTCACACGCAAAGATGTCGTGATATTTAATGGCGCGCATGAGGCATGCGATGCGATGGTCAACTTGCCGGACGGGCGCGATAGGCGTGGCGATATTCTGCGTACGCGGGCAGATTGCGCTGATTGGCAGACCTCCTACCCAGTCTCTATTGAGCGCGACGGAACCACGGCCGGAGTTGGCCTACTAATGATCGGCACAGTTCCGATTCTCGACCATTTTGTAAATGGCCAGTGGGTTGGGCCATGCGATGGTATCGAGTGGTATCTCGCCGACGTAGCAAAACGCGTTGAATATTTAAGGTCCAAGAGCGTGATCCCGGTACTTGCGATCGTTTCTTGGCCAGGGCCAAACAGTCAATTCATCTTTCCCGCGGACTATACGAAGCGAGCGGAGTGTGTTCGAGATGCAATGAAAGCATTTGCCTCTTTTGAGGGCATTTCTAGCTTTGATCTCGCTCCGCGACTCTGCCCGAGCGGCCCTGGATCGATGTGCGAAGCGACGAGCAAAGATGGAGTCCATATCGACTCTGCATCTGCACCAGCGGTGCTTGATTGGGTTATCGATCAGACGCTTGATGCGACCACTAAAGAGCGATCGGATCCAAAAACTCACGGTTAGTGAGACCCCCATAGCGCTGTCTATCTACTAGAAATTTCGCCGTACCGTATGCCGCGCAGTTGCCCCGTTGACGTGTTAGAACCAAGTCAACATCAGTCCCAAGAGACGGAGGGCAGACCGGTGGAGTTTCGCGAGTTGAGTTCAGAAGTAAATCGCAGGTCTTGCTCGTGCGCTAGTGCATCGGCAGCCCAATGACACTGATCCCAAACCTGGTTGAGCAAATACCAGGGAGAGTGCTCGAGCTTGGTGTTGAGGAACTGCGGGAGTCTCTCAGGGAAATCTTGTTTAATCTTGACTCTGCGGTTGAGGACCTCCCTGATGGAACAATGCGTATTGCATATAACAACACGGCAGTCTTCGTGGATGTGGGCGCGCAGGCGCTCGGAGAGTCAATCGTGCGCACACTTGTGACGATTGCATCCCCAGTGCTACGCGAAGTGGTCATCTCTTCTCCCCTCTGTGAATGGATTGCTACAAACGGTTGGAGATACGTCTTTGGGCACGTCACTCTCGATGCCTTTATGGGCATAGGGGAGATTGAGTTTCAACACCGTTTGCTAGGCGAGCACCTAGAGGCAGATGAATTTGAGGCATCGGTACTCGCGGTAGTGGGGACTGCCGACCAACTCGTAGAGACGCTGCAGGCTCGATTCGG
>JBAXPT010000198.1:0-3443 GCA_037132095.1 Actinomycetes bacterium | reverse complement strand
CCACGATTTGAGGAGTTGGCCCAAAAATGTGCGCGAGAGACTCAGGCGAGTACTAATGGGCCTTGAGTCATCGACGATTTACGCTATTACCCCATCGTTACGCAGAGCTTCAAGGGCTGCCTTGTCAAGCCCGAGTATCTCTGAGAGGACCGAGTCTGTGTGCTGACCCAAGGAGGGTGGAGGCGTCTCCGGGCCCTCGCTTACTCGGCTCATCTTGACCGGGTTGCCAGGTGTAATTACAGGCTGTGCAACTCCATCCGGGCGAGGAATCTCGACGAGCATTCCGCGCGCCGCTACATGGGGATCGTTTACGACCTCTTCGTCTGTGAAGCATGGCCCTGCTGCGACTCCAGCACTCCCTAAAGCGGAGCAGGCCTCGGCCCGAGTGAGCTTCGATGCCCATTCCTCGATAGCCGGGCGCAGCCATTCGTCGAGGTGATCGATCCAGCCTTGGCGTGTTGCAAACTTGGGGTCATCAATGAACTCTGGGTGGCCAATTGTCTCGACGAGTTTTGCAAAGTGAGCCTCGCGCCCAACTTGAATGATGAACCATCCATCGCTCGCCCTAAAGCCATGAATGATTAGCGGCCCAAGGTCGCCACCGCGCAGCCCCATTGACCAGAAGTTTGTAACTATGTCAGTCATCGCAACCATTGCGTCATACATCGCGATGTCTACATACTGACCCTTGCCGGTTGCATCGCGATGGCGCAGTGCCGCGAGTATTCCGATTGTTGCGAATAATGCAGCGCTTATATCGCCGAGCGCGCCTACTGGTGCAACGTTTGGGTGCGCATCTCCGTATTGCTTCATGTCATAGATGCCCGACATTGCCTCCACAACTGGTGCAAAGGCTGGCCAAGTTGAGTAGGGAGTCTCCTCGGTGTTGCCGAACCCTGAGACTGATACATAAATGGCTGCGGGGTTTACTGCTGCGATGTCTTCGTATCCAAGACCTAGTCGCGACATCGTCCCGGCTTTGGAGTTCTCGGCGATGATGTCGAAGTGCGGTGCAAGGGCGAGTACTAGGTCGCGCCCGCGCGGGTCTTTTAGATTGATGACGAGACTGCGCTTGTCCAGGTTGTTGCGCAGAAAGGTTGCTCCGGTCTTGGTCCCATCCTCGTTGGTCCAGGCTGGCATCGAGCCTCTACCTGAGTCGCCTAAGCCTGGTGGCTCAACCTTGACCACATCGGCCCCGAGGCGGGCGAGTAACTGGGTGGCATAGGGCAGGGCCTGCATCTGTTCGAGGGCTAGAACCCTCACACCATCAAGGGGCTTGCCGTTGCCTAGGGCATCTGCGTTGCGTATATCTCCAAGTTGCACGTTGGAGAGGATAGAGGGAGGGGAGAGTGCGGTACCGTTTCACGATGCGCGGAATTATTTCTTGGGGTACCTATCTACCATTTCGGCGGCTTGACCGCACCACAATTGCCTCAGTTGCTGGCTCAGGCGGTGGCAAGGGGACCCGAACTGTGGCCAGTTATGACGAAGACACGACCACCCTTGGCGTTGAGGCTGCGAGAGTAGCCCTGAGGGATTGCCCCGATGCCCACCCGCTCTCACTCTGGTTCGCAACCACAGAGCCTGCCTATCTTGACAAGACAAATGCCACGGCTATCCACGCAGCGCTTCGTCTTGATTCTGGCGTGCCGGCCTATGACGCTCTGGGCTCCATACGCTCTGCTCTCGGAGCATTACGCGCTGCGCTTGATTCTTCTTCAACTTCATTGGTTGTAACAGCGGATCGCAGAGGGAGTCTCCCGGGTAGTCCAGATGAATCTGCTGGAGGCGATGGTGCATCTTCAGTACTGATAGGTGACGATGCAAGCGATGCGCCGGTGCTCGCTGAGATTGTCGCGTGGGAGTCATTGACTGAAGAGTTTCTTGATCGTTGGCGTACGCCTGGAGATCCGCGTTCGCGTCAATGGGAGGAGCGCTTTGGCGAGACTCGCTATACCGACTTAGGTGCTCGCGCGATTGCTGCGTTACTCAGCACCACAGGGCTCGCTATCGACGCGATTGATTATCTAATTGTCGTTGGGCCACACGACCGCGCTAATTCTGCAGTGGCTAAGAAGTCTGGTGTCGCATCAGATCGCGTTGTAGATACCCTCGGTACAAATGTTGGCAACACGGGTGCAGCTGCGCCCCTACTTGTGCTTGCTTCGGTTCTTGAGCGTGCCTTACCTGGGCAACGAATCCTCTTACTTGTGCTCGCTGATGGTGCCGATGCAGTGTTAGTTCGCACCACGCCCGCAATATCGCAGCACAAGCCTTCTCGACCTGTATCCGTGCAGATCGCAGCCGGCGCACCTGTTGCATATGGCAAGTACCTCGCATGGAGAGGGCTGCTCCCCGTTGAGCCGCCGCGCCGCCCCGAGCCAGCACGCCCCTCATCTAGCGCCGCTGCTCGTAACACCGAGTGGAAGTTTGGTTTCGTAGGCTCGGAGGACGAAGACGGAGTCGTTCACCTTCCACCGGCCGATGGGGAGTGGAGCATGCGCCCAATGTCTGAGACGCTTGGGACCATCGTGACATTTACTATCGATCGGCTCGCATACTCACAGAGCCCACCGGTTGTATTCGCAGTCGTTGACTTCGATGGTGGTGGGCGATTGCCGGTCGAACTAACTGATGTTGACCCTGAAGATGTCGCAATTGGTGGAAGAGTTGAGATGACATTTAGAAAGCTCTTTACCGCCGACGGGATTCATAACTATTTCTGGAAAGCGCGCCCAGTGCGCGTGAACGGCGTGGAGGGCTGAGATGGCATCGCATGGAATTCGTGACCGGGTAGCAATTGTTGGGATGGGCTGCACGCGTTTTGCAGAGCATTGGGACAAGAGCGCCGATGATCTACTTCGCGACGCGGCCTCAGCGGCTCTCGCGGATGCAGGCACTTCGAGGCAAGACATTGATGCATATTGGCTCGGTACCGCTCAGTCGGGGATGAGCGGCATCATGCTCGCTAAAGCCCTTGGGCTTGAGGGCAAACCAGTGAGCCGCGTTGAGAACTACTGCGCAACGGGATCAGAGGCCCTGCGTCAGGCTGCATATGCGGTTGCTAGTGGAGCGTATGACTCAGCTATGGCAATTGGGGTCGAGAAGGTAAAAGACTCTGGTTATCAAGGGTTAAATGCCTTCCCGATCCCGACAGATGGTACGAACCGCACGCTTACTGCAGCGGCGATGTTCTCCATGGTTGCGCCTGCATATGCGCGCAAGTACGGAGTCCCGATGGATGAGATGAAGCGAGTACTCGCACGAATCGCTTCTAAGAACCACGCTAATGGTGCGCGCAATCCGCGTGCACAGTTTCGTCGTGAGATGTCTGTAGATCAGATATGCGCGATGCCTTCAGTTGCCGGGGACCTCTCGGTATTCGACTGTGCCGGTGTCGCAGATGGCGCCGCTGCAGCAATTGTTGTGCGGGCAGAGGATGC
>JBAXPT010000197.1:0-3470 GCA_037132095.1 Actinomycetes bacterium | reverse complement strand
GCCCGATATAGGGCCGATCATCTCCACCTCCCATCCACACCCGAAGGAAAAGTTTTCAGCGCGTATGCCCAACAAGACCGCAACAATCACCGAGCACCGCCTCCACGAGACCGATACCGGATCTCCCGAGGTGCAGGTAGCGATCCTCACGGAGCGCATCAACCACCTGACTGAGCACTTGAAGATTCACAAGAAGGATCATCACTCACGTCGCGGTTTGCTCATCCTCGTAGGTCGCCGTCGGCGTCTACTTAACTATCTGACCAACAATGACATCGCGCGTTATCGCGTTCTCATTGCGAAGTTAGGCCTCCGCCGGTAACGACGGATACCGGGAGCGGCGAGTGCCGCTCCCTCTCCACATCGGCACCCGATCGCGGGGGTCGATGCCACCCACCACGCGAGCCCCGGTAGGGGGTTGTCAGTGGCCAGGGTTTGAGACGATCTTCTCCTCGAGCCGTGACCACTGGGAACCGCCACCCCTCGCAACCAACACGAGAGGAGCGCGTTCCAATGACGGACGCCATCCGAGTCTCCGGCCCCATAAATGCTGCCGGACTCACAATGACATTAGAGACTGGCAAGCTTGCCAAACTCGCTGCAGGTGCTGTGCTAGTTACAGTCGGCGAGACCACACTTCTATCTACAGTCGCAACCTCAAAGCCGCGTGACGGAATTGACTTCTTCCCCCTAACGGTTGATGTTGAGGAGCGCATGTACGCAGCCGGAAAGATCCCCGGCTCTTTCTTCCGACGTGAAGGTCGCCCCGGAGAGTCTGCAATTCTTACTTGCCGCCTCACCGACCGACCCCTTCGCCCAGCGTTCCCTGCCGACTTCCGTAATGAGGTTCAGGTAATTGCAACGATTCTTGGCGTAGACCTAATCAACCCGCACGACATCCCCTCCATCAACGGAGCATCCGCTGCACTTACTGTCTCGGGTATCCCGTTCGACGGCCCAATTGGTGCAGTTCGTATGGCGCATCTTGATGGCGAGTGGGTTGCACACCCAAGCTACGCAGACGGAGATTCTTCAACCTTCGAGCTCGTTGTTGCCGGTCGTCGTACGGATAGTGGCGACATTGCAATCATGATGGTCGAGGCTGGCGGCACCGAGGGCTCATGGGAGCTCTACGAGGCCGGAGCACCGAAGGTGACCGAAGAGGTCATCGCCGGCGGACTCGATGCAGCCAAGGAGTGGATCGATGCTTCGATCGAACTTCAGCTCAATCTTCGTGCAGCAGTTGAGGCCGCAAATGGCCCGATCGCACCAATCCCTTACGGCGCAAATGTCGATTACTCGGTAGAGGTATTCGAGGCAGTTGCAGGCGAGGCACGCGACTCGACCGCCAAGGCAATGGCGATCGCTGACAAGACCGATCGCAATGATCGTCTCGCTGAGCTCGAGGCAGCACTCCTTGCAAACCTTGTTGGTAACTCAGATGCACCTGGTGTATTCAACGACCGCGCAGGTGAGGTTAAGAAGGCCTTCCGTTCGCTTCAGAAGGAAGTTGTACGTAGCCGCGTTGTAAACGAGGGTATTCGTATCGACGGTCGTGGAACAGCGGATCTTCGTCCACTCTCCGCAGAGGTCGGCATCTTGAGCACCGCTCACGGAACTGGACTCTTCCAGCGTGGTGAGACCCAGGTTCTCTCGGTAACCACACTCGGTATGCCGCGCATGGAGCAGATGCTCGACACCATTGGTGTTGACGACCGCAAGCGCTACATGCACCACTACAACTTCACGCCTTTCTCCACCGGTGAGACCGGCCGCGTCGGCTCGCCGAAGCGTCGAGAGATTGGTCACGGTGCACTCGCTGAGCGTGCACTTGTACCCGTTGTTCCTTCAGCAATCGAGTGGCCTTACACGCTTAGAGTCGTCTCCGATGTTCTTGCATCCAACGGCTCAACCTCGATGGCATCTGTCTGTGGCTCAACACTTGCATTACTCGACGCCGGCGTGCCCCTAAAGGCTCCGGTTGCTGGTATTGCGATGGGGCTTATCTACGCAGAAGGCAAGTACACGACCCTCACCGACATTCTCGGTGCAGAGGACGCGTTTGGTGACATGGACTTCAAGGTCGCTGGAACTGCAGAGTTTGTAACCGCACTCCAGCTCGACACGAAGATCGATGGCATCCCTGCCGATGTTCTCGCTAAGGCTCTTGCGCAGGCCAAAGATGCCCGCCTCAAGATCCTCAGCGTCATGGAGGATGCAATCGGTACCCATCGCTCAGAGGTTCGTGACTCTGCGCCCAAGATTGTCTCCTTTGAGATCCCGATCGACAAGATCGGCGAGGTCATCGGACCCAAGGGCAAGGTCATCAACACCATGCAGCAGGAGACAGGTGCAGATATTGCAGTCTCCGACGATGGCGTCGTTGGAACAGTAAGCATCGGTTCGAAGGATGGATCAAAGGTCGAGGAGGCTCGTCGCCGAATCATGTTGATTCTTGACCCTCCAACTGCAGATGTTGGCGAGGTCTACATGGGCCGCGTTGTAAACATCACCAAGTTCGGTGCCTTCGTAAACATCCTTCCAGGTCGTGATGGTCTCCTTCACATCTCGAAGATGGGTCGCGGCAAGCGCATCGACAAGGTTGAGGATGTATTCAGTCTCGGTGACGAGGTTGAGGTACGCGTCGACGACATCGATAACTCCGGCAAGCTCTCACTCTCCCTTGCAGGCGATGACAGTGCAGCCCCTGGTTCCGATGAAGGCTCAACCGAGCGTGCACAGCGTTCTGAGTCTCGTTCTGAGTCTCGTTCTGAGTCCCGCTCAGGTGGCGACTCGTCGGATGGTTCTCCCGCTCCAGAGCGCGAGCGTGCCTCCTTCGAGCAGTCTTGGGATGAGCAGGCCTCTGGCCAGTTCGGTGACCTTGGCCCAGCGGCCGAGGGAGCACCTCGCGGTGGCGGAGACCGTGACGGACGTGGTGGAAACCGTGGTGGAAACCGCGGCGGGCGTCGTCGCTAACGATTTGGGTCGGCCGGAGATTGCTAACGAGCAGTCTCCGGCACGACTAACCGGCTCAATCATGGGTACAGACTCAATAGTGCGCGGCACCCTCGGCAATGGCTTACGTGTTGTCACTGAGGAGATGCCATCTCTTCGTTCTGTTGCGGTAGGTCTCTGGATCGGTACCGGTGGGATCGACGAACCTGAGAAGGTTCTAGGTGCGAGCCATTTTCTAGAGCACCTAGGTTTCAAAGGAACTAGTCGTCGCTCGGCGATCGAGATCGCCCAGGAAATTGAGTCCATCGGTGGAGACATGAATGCTTTCACCGCGCACGAACTCACATGTTTCTATGTACGCGTCCCAGATGTACACCTTGAGCTTGCTATCGACATGCTTACAGATGTTGTCTGGTCTCCGACGCTCGATACTGCCGACGTAGATCAAGAGCGCGAGGTCATTCTCGAAGAGATTCGTATGAGAGATGACCAGCCTGACGATGTCGTACATGAAA
>JBAXPT010000196.1:0-3501 GCA_037132095.1 Actinomycetes bacterium | reverse complement strand
CCACCAACGAATCCAACTTCGTGCCCCACGAGCTAGAGGCCCAACTCACAGGGCGAGCCTCCTAAGCCTCAAGGCTCCGAACTTCGGGTGGTTATTGTCGCTATAGCGACAATAACCACCCGAAGTTCGATGTGGATGTGCGGGTTGGTGCGATGATGCCTCCGTGGCAGATGAAGAACTCCTAGTACTGCGGCACGACCGCGACGGCCTCTCTACGCTTACTCTTAATCGGCCAGCGAAACTCAACTCCCTTACGCCTGGAGTGTTTGTCGCACTTCGTGATCACCTCGAGGCGATAGCGGATGACGCAACAGTGAACTGCGTCGTGCTTCAAGGTGCAGGGCGTTCATTCTGCGCAGGGCACGACCTAGCTGCAATCTCTACCGGCGAGCGCGCACCTAGCAAACACTTTGAGCCTGAGACGGTTGACCTCCTTGAGCAACTCCCCCAGCCAACAATTGCTCGACTCCATGGGCATTGCTTTACAGGCGGTCTCGAACTCGCTCTCGCATGTGACGTTCTCATCGCTGCGACGAATACAAAACTTGGAGACACTCACGGCCAGTGGGGGCTAGTGCCGATCTGGGGAATGTCGGTTCGCCTGCCAGAGCGCGTCGGTAACTCCATGGCTAAGCAGCTGATGTTCACGAGTCGGCGTTTTAGCGGAGCGACTGCTCAGGAGATCGGTCTTGTGGATGTGGCAGTCCCCGAGGACGAGCTCGACTCCGAGGTTGCGCGGATGGCTGCGGAGATTCTCATGAACTCCCCCGGCACGAATAGACGAGTAAAACTCCTAATCGCCGATCGCTCCGAGCGCACACGCATCGAGGCATTGCTCCACGAACGAACACTCCCCCACGGTCTACCTGAGGACATGGCTGAGAGACTCGCCGGTGGTTGATCCAACGCTAGCGCTCAAAGATTTCCCGGGCCGCGAAGAACTCGAGTCGCTCCTACTAACCCTTCTCCCCTCTGGTTGGGTAGATGCAGTGAGCGCTCAAGACGAAGAATTAATTGAGTCGCTCAAAGAGGGCCTCAACAAACCTGTTGTGGTTCGCGCACTTGGCGAGGCGGGCTGGGTAGCTCCTCACTACGCCGTAGAGCATGGAGGACGCGGCCTCTCGCGTGATGATGCGGTAGCCGCTCTCACGCTTCTTAATGTCTGGGATGTACCCCATGTTCCCGGTGGCTCAGGCCTCCCACTCGCTGCGCCGACAATCGAACAGTGGGCTGACGAGAATACAAAGCAACATCTCCTGCCCCCGCTTGTTAGTGGGGCGCAGCGTTGGTGCCAACTCTTCTCGGAGCCTGGCGCAGGCTCTGATATGGCTTCGCTCGCGACAACAGCGGTTCGCGATGGCGACGAGTGGGTAGTAAACGGACAGAAGGTCTGGACAACTTTTGGTCATCACTCGGAACGAGCAATGTTGATTGCGCGCACCGATCCTGATCTACCGAAGCACAAGGGCATTACTTACTTCGGTCTAGATATGAAGGCTCCCGGAGTTGAGATACGGCCTCTCATAAATATTGCAGGGCAACTCGAGTTCAATGAAGTTTTCTTAACCGATGTGAGGGTCCCCGATATTGATCGCATCGGGCCAGTCGGCGAGGGCTGGGCTGCTGCCATGACCACACTCGGAGCGGAGCGCCACGCCCTCTCCGGCTCGGGCAAGAAGAAGCGCAGAGCATCGGATGAGATCCTCGGCGGAAAGCCATATGCGGAGGTAGAGCGGATGGCTGTCCTTCGCGGCGTAGGTGGCGATCCCGTTGCGCGTCAACGCTTGATGAATGAGTACATCGCAGGTCGAGTGCTAACTATGAACCTTCAGCGCGCACGTGACCGTGCAGCCGCTGGCTATGCCCCAGGGCCGGAGGGTTCATTAACAAAGATCTCAAAGGCAGCATCGAATCAGCATCTACAAGAAGTAGCGATTGAACTACTAGGTGCCGATGCGATGGCTTGGATGCCCGATGACCTCGAGACCCCTGAGTGGATCGCCCAGTTCTTGCGTACCCGTGCTAACTCCATTGAGGGTGGCACCTCAGAGATCCAGCGCAACATTATTGGGGAGCGCGTTCTTGGCCTTCCGCGAGAGCCCGATGCATTCAAGGGCCAACCTTGGCGTTTAGTTCCACGCAGTTAACGGGTACGGGGGATTCTGATGTCAGATCAAATGCCAAAGACCGACCCAAGGTCCGAGGACTTCGTCTGGACGGACCTTCAAGAGTCAGATTCACAGCGCCGTGTAACGAAGAACCAGTTAGAGCAGTTCAATCGGGATGGGTACTTCATCATTGAGGATTTAATCTCCCGAGAATCGCTAGCAGCGGTCCTCTCCGTTGCGGATGAATACTGCGACTCTATTGACACCCTGCTGAAGTCAGTACCTGACGAACGCTTATTTATTGCCGAGCGCGGTGCTATTACTTTTGCCCCTCATGCAGCAGCACAGTTTGATGTAATACGCGAGTTTGTATCCTCAACAAGTGTTACTGACGTCGTCTTTGACATCATCGGCCCGGATGCCCGCCTCTACCACGACCAGTTTGTATACAAGGGCCACGAGAAACCGCGTCGCTTTCCCTGGCACCAAGACAACGGGTACGCATTTGTTGTCCCAGAGAGTTATTTAACAATTTGGATCGCACTTAGTGACGCTCCGGTTGAGTCAGGTTGTGTGTGGGTTGCTCCCGGGATGCATCGCAATGGAACACTGCTCCACACCTATATCGAGCCCCTCGGCTGGCAGTGCTTCGATGATCCGCCGTTAGACCCTGTAGCCGCACCGATCAAGGCTGGGGATGCAGTCGTCTTCTCGAGCATTACTCCTCACCTAACTGGGCCCAATGTCTCAAATGAAATTCGCAAGGCATACATAATCCAGTTTGTGGGGTTAGGTGCCACTCGCTTCGGGAATGACAACTCTGCCGAGGGGCTCTCACTCGATGATGACGCAAAATTCGCGCTAATCCTCAAGGGCGGAGTCCCTACATAAGAGATTCGGCCGGCCACCAGCCCCGCCTCGAGCCGGATCGAGAACTCACCACATTTTTTGTGCGACGATGAAGCGTGCCTCGAGTCCCGGTAGTCGACATATCTAATCCGAGTTCGACCGAACTCGGGTCACTCGACTCTGCGTGCAGAGACCACGGCTTCTTCCTCCTTGCCGGCCATGGCCTCGACGAGATCATCGCTGAGACATGGGAGCAGACGCGTCGGTTTTTTGATGCAGATCGCTCGCTGCGCAAGTCTGTAGAGCGCTCCCTTGAGAATCCCCTCGGTTACTTTGATCGAGAACTCACAAAACGAGAGCGTGACCATAAAGAGGTATTCGACTTCATAGACCCGTCAGTTGAGCGCCTCGATGCTCGTAATCGGTGGCCTGAAGACCTCGAGGGATTCCGTACAACTCTCAAGGCTTACTTCGATGCGTTTAGCGACCTCACCTCTAGAACCTTAGATCTAGTGCATCGCGCTCTCGATCTCTCTGCAGAGTC
>JBAXPT010000195.1:0-3529 GCA_037132095.1 Actinomycetes bacterium | reverse complement strand
GATCCATTCCGGATGCATCATGGGCTGCATTCTCCTGCACTGGCCAAGAATGCCCAGGGGCAAATGAATGCTCCGATGGCGTCGAGTGTTTCGCAGAGAAGGCACGTACTCGTGCAAGTGAATCCGAGATTATTGTCGTGAATCATGCGCTTGCATGCCTCGATATAGGGGCTGAAGGCAATGTTCTCCCCGACCACGACATTCTGATCGTGGACGAGGCCCACGCACTCGCAGAGGCTGCAACCCGATCATTCGGAGCAGATCTGAGCCCAAGCGCTATTGGTCGCCTCGCCACGCTCTTAGGCAAGCATGGGGCCACTCAGGCAATGGTGAAGAATCTCAAGACAATCGAGAACCATTTAGAGACGCTCCTCATCCAGCACAAGGGCGCGCGTCTAACCGGTGAGGCGTTCAAACCAGTTCAAGGCACGCTGGTATCCATTGGAGAGCACCTCGCAACCGCTAAAGCGGGCTTGAGTAAATCAGATGACCCCGAGAGCAAGAGAGCTAATCGACTCGCTGCAACCCGAATAGAGACTGTCAGGCGAATGGCAGGGGCTACTGCGACAGATGTCGTGTGGGTAGACGGAGACGGGCCAGGTATTCGCCTTCGCCTTGCCCCCCTAGAGGTCGGCTCCCCGATGGCTATCTCGTTGCTCTCAACTCGACCCTGCATCTTCGTCTCAGCGACTCTTGGCGGCGAGGCGCCTTATCGCGACTTTGCGGCAGCGCTCGGTTTAGACCCAACTACCGAAGAGGGTTCATGGGGTGATCCGCCAGGGACGCCGCTAGCGGAGGGAGAAACCCCCGAGCGCTCAACCGGAGTTGGCTACGCATCCCTTGCCGTAGACCCTTCTTTCGACTGGCGCGAACAAGGAACCCTCTTTGTAGATCCAAAACTCCCAGACCCGGCCCGTAACCGCGACGAGTGGCTCGCTGCAGGGGGTGCTCACCTTCTACGTTTACTCGAGGCCAGCGATGGTAGAGCTCTTGTACTCTGCACATCACGCGCCAATGTTGATCATTTTGCCTCTCTAATTCGTGATTCAAAGTTGGATGTAACTGTCCTCGCTCAGGGAGATGCGGCACCAGCAGAGTTAACACGTCGTTTCATTGATGACGAGCGTTCAATACTCGTGGGAACGCGCACATTCTGGGCAGGAATTGATGCACCAGGCACAGCGTGTGTACTGGTGGTAATAGACCGGATACCGTTCCCCGTTCCATCTGAACCACTGCATGCAGCGCGTCGCGAATACGCAGAGGCAGAGGGCGAGGATGCGTTCGCTACAGTTGATATCCCAGCAGCAGCATTAACCCTTGCGCAGGGGGCCGGTCGCCTCCTGCGGCGCCGATCTGATCGCGGTGTAGTAGCGGTACTTGATCCAAGATTAGCTACCCGCAGTTACCGCAGGGCACTCCTCAAAGCCGTTCCACCATTCAGGCGAACTACTGATATTGAGGATGCGTGTGCCGCTCTGCAAGTTGCCGCAGAGGGTGAAGAAAAATAACAATTTAGTTGCGAGGAACGTCCTTGAATGGCAACACCTTGTCCGGACGGTTCTCGCTAGGAAGTCCGAGAACCCGCTCACCAAGAACATTGCGTTGAATCTGTTCTGTCCCGCCACCTATGCGAACAGACCACTGATTCAGAAAATACGACTGCCACATTCCGTCGAACGGAGCATCCTCGAGCTTGAGCATTCCGCCTGCGCCCTGCAATGCCATAACGAGATCGCCATCAGCCGCCATCTTCTGGCTGGCCAACAACTTAAGGACACTCGCCTCTGGCCCAAGATGGTCCCCTCGAGACGCGCGTGCACGTGCCCTTCCTGCCAACCACAAAACAAGGTGGAAGCGCGTATAAGAATGAGCGAGTTCTTGACGAACGAGGGGGTCATCACCACGATCAAGGGTGTGAGCGAGTTCGAGAATCGATTGGAAGGAAATACCAGAGCCGCTGCCTATCATGTTTCTCTCGTTGGAGAGGGTTGTATTCGCAACACGCCAGCCGTTACCTGGTTGATCAACGAGGTTGGCGGCCGGCACTTTGACATCGGTAAGAAAAACTTCGTTGAAGTGAGCAAACCCTGTGATCTGTACCAGCGGTCGAACCTCTATTCCCGGAGATCGCATGTCTACCAAGAAATACGAGATCCCTCGATGCTTAGGCACATCCCAATCGGTTCTTGCAATCATCATCCCCCAGTCGGCGACGTGAGCGCTTGAGGTCCAGACCTTCTGGCCATTAACCAGATACTCATCGCCATCTAATTCGGCTCTAGTGGTAAGACCAGCAAGATCAGATCCTGCTCCTGGCTCGGAGAAGAGCTGACACCAGAGCGCCTCACCCTGAAGCATCTCGGGAATAAACTTAAGCTTCTGCTCTTCGGAGCCATGCTCAAGAAGGGTCGGGCAGACCATTTGGAGGCCAATACTTAAGGCGCCTGTATTTACTTCGTACCGGAGCTCCTCCTCGGCGAAGATCTTGGCCTGCTCCCTCGTGCCGCCTCGCCCTCCATAGATTTTGGGCCATGCAATTCCGGCCCATCCGTGATCAAACAGAGTTCTCTGCCAGGTCCGCGCAGCAGCAATATGTAGGAGCTCTGCCTCTCTAGAGGAATCTGTGGATAGCAGCGTCGTGCGGTCCGTTCCCTTTCGCAGAGCAGCGTGAGCGCTTAGAAATTCTCTAGCTTGAGCTCTGAACTCAGCGTCTTCGGCGGAGTCGAGATTCTTCGGGTCATCCATATAGGCAGCCTGCCACGCCCGGAGTTGCCCAAGCACACCGGCAGGCGTCTAAACCGGTAAAGATGATTAGAAATGATGCGGCATTCCCGCTCACCGCCTTGAGGAGAGAACTTGAACCCCATTGGACCGCTCACAGGGGCCGACGAATCGTTCGGCCACCAGATTACTGATACGCAGGTGATGATTGGTACCTCCGATCTTGCATGGACGGAGAAGGTCTGCGCTATGGCGGCAGCCAAGGATGGCTCTATTCAGATTGGGTTTGGGCTGGGAAAATACTCAAACCGTGACGTCATGGATGGGTACGCCGGGGTCTCGCGAGGCTGCGAACAATTGACAGTGAGAGCAAGTCGTCGTCTCTCTCCAAATTTTGACGAGACCTCGATCGGCCCCATTCGATATGAAATCATTGAACCGCTCTCAAGCGTTCGTTTCTCACTCGAACCGAACGATGTTTTGCCGTTAGCTTTTAATCTTCGTTTCGATGGAGTGATTCCTTGTCAACTCGAGGAACGTACACACCAGCGCAACTTCCCTGCCTCCAGAATTAGCGCCGATCTTGTTCGATATCACCAAGTCGGAGTTCCGACCGGATGGCTTGAACTCGATGGAGTCCGCACGGAGATCAATAGCGAAACTTGGATAGCGACACGTGACCACTCTTGGGGCGTTCGCTATGACGTCGGTCAGCCAATTCTTGATATTGAGAAGAATGACCCATTGGATGGTCTCTCATTCGCAATGATCTGGAGCCCCATTTTGTTTGAGCGTTCGGATGGCT
>JBAXPT010000194.1:0-3529 GCA_037132095.1 Actinomycetes bacterium | reverse complement strand
GTAAAGGCGCAGAGTCCGATCCGTAAACGCCGTTAGTCTGCAGCCGTTTACCGAGGTTGGAGTTACTCGCCTCTACCGATTGCCAGTAGGTCGGTAAAGGACTCTTCTAAGCACTCAATTAGTGCATCTGGGTCTGTTATTGAGGCGGGGTCCGAGTTGACCCCAACGTGCATGACTCCGCAGTAGGAGAGGGTGGTGAAATTGACAGCGCAGCCGCCTCGTGGCCCGATCGGGAAGTTCGCCTCAATGCGAGCACCAGATATCCAGAGGTCGATAGCGCTTCCTCGGAGATTGGAGGTTGCAAAATCAATGGTGCGCGTCTGCGTATGCGTCGCTGCAACGAGGAGAGAAGTAGGGAGGCTTGCAATTACATCGGCCAACGACTCCGCTGCCTCTAGTGCTCGCTCTCCGCGAAGGTGCCTTAGGCTCTCGCGAGTAGCGACGAACCTCTGTGTTGGATCCTTCGGACCGGTTGGGACAAGCACGCGTGTCGGTACAAAGTGATTTGCAGATGTGTCGTTCTGTCCTCTTGTGCTAACCGGCATCGCCATGCGTAATTCCGAGACAGGCTGACCCATTGCCTCGTGGTACCGGCCTAAGGCTCCGGAGACTCCGGTGACGAACACATCATTTACATGGCCGTCTAAGGCATGAGCAGTGGCAGCGGCGTCCTCAAGCGAGAAAGTAAAGAGATCAAAGCGGCGATCGAGGGAGCGCGGACTCAGTAGCTCTGAGTGTGCGGAGTCTGTCACGAAGACCTGTCTACGCAGCGATGAGAGCATCTTGATTGAACCACTTATTGCCTTGGGGACGCGCTGTGGGTGGAGTGCAAGCGAGATGCTCCCTCCGATTGCGGTTCTCGCAATTTGGGTATTCCTACGTGTGCGATAAGCCAGCGCACTAACCGCAGTCTCGAAAGCGTTGGTACGGTTAACTGGATCAAGTTGCCGCTCGTCGCGTTGGCGTGCTGCTGCAGCCTCTGCAATTGCTTGCACCTCGTGGTCGCTCTCAGGATGGGGGTCGCGATCCACAATGCTGAGAGAGAGACGCAGGCCGCCGACCCCGTCTGTAATGGTGTGGTGCACTTTCTGCAGTAGTGCGCAGCGCCCATCAGGCAAGCCCTTTATGACGGTGAACTCCCATAGCGGGCGAGATGTATCGAAGGGCTCTTCGCATAGCGCAGAGGCGAGATCAAGAAGAGAGCGCATGCTTGAAGGCTGATCAAGTGTGACGCTCCGGAGGTGGTAATCAAGATCTATGCCTGAGTCCGCGCTCCAGACCGGAGGCGCAATGCGGAGTGGGGATGGGACGACTCGCTCGCCTAGGTGGGGAATGAGCGTGATCGCTCTCTGCATCTTTACGCGCAGTCGCTCCATGTCAGGGGCGCTCTCCAAGATGGTTAGGTTGCAGAAGTCGGATCTAAGGGCTGGGTCTCTCTCGACCGCCCACATGATTGCTTCTGTTGCTGTCATCCGCCCCACCCCCCAAGATTGCCTGCTGGCGCCCCGAGTTGCAAGGACCTAAGGCAAATTAAATAGGGATTGGAAGAATTAGATGGATTAGATGGATTAGATGGATTAGCGGTCTATCTTCGTTCGCTTTAACTCGTTGAGGTTGCTCCACTCGAGGAGGTCCAAGGCCTTGAGAAGATCGGCGACATTTCCGCGATCCATGAACCTGATGAAGGTAGCGGTTCCGGCAGTGATGAATGTTGGGACCCCGAATACCTCGTAATCGGCGACGAGTGCGGTGTGCTCTGTCTTCAGGGTCGCGAGCGTGGCATCCCCTAGCGCTAACTCGGCGACACGATCTGGATCCAGACCCACCAAAGTGCATACGTTGCGCATGACAGCCTCATCGCGAATTGCTAGCGAATGTACGTGGCGTGCAGCGAAGGCCTCCATATGAAAATCTAGGAACTGATCTGGGAAGTTATCGCGCACTGCGATCCCGAAGAGCAGGGCCATGGCACCTGTGCCGCGTTCGGTAGCCGGGCGATCCCAGATATCGACCTCGCCTTCCTCAACATGGTTTTGATCTAAAGAGAAGGGGATGAAGGTGACATCAATCTCGACGCCTTCGCGTATCGCCGCGACGATTGCTGCGTGAGCGTTATAAGCAAAAGGGCATCTGTAATCAAATGCGACAGAGAATTTACGGGTCATTCTTGGCTCCTAGTTATCTATTTAGGTGTCTCTAGCTATTTCTCTGGTGGTAGGGGGTCAGCGGCGTTTACGGGATAGCGGTAGGACCCTTATTGCAATAGCCCCGAAGACCGCGCCTAATGCTGCGCCAGCCAATACATCGGAGGCGTGGTGCATGCGCGTATAGACACGGCTCCCAGCAACTACTGCAGCCATGCCATACCAGATGCCAGGGTGTTTGGAGTCTTGCGACAAGAGTGCCGCTGCAGTAAACGCTGCTGTGGCGTGGCCAGATGGAAATGACGATGTAACCGGGCGCCGCATACCCATCGGCAATGCTTCATCCGACTCAACCTCGGGTCGCTCACGATTGAAGAGTGATTTGAGCGCACCGTTTGTTAATGCAGACTCGATCCCAAATACCGCCGCACCGCGCAGAATTATTGAGGGCTCTCCTCTGCGAACTCCACGGGCTGCGACGAGGACGTTCCAGAGGAGAGAGTGGTCTGCCGCACTTGAGACGCCGTAGAAAAACTTATCCGCTACTGGGTGGCGATGGTCGCGGCACCACGCGTCAACAGCATCGTCGAGGGAGTTAACCGCAGGAATATCTGAGGGAGTTGGGAGATTGCTCGGGAACTTCACAGCCAGCACAGCCTACGCGGGCGAGATGTGGAGTCGTCCAGCCAAGGAGAAAACCTCTGATAGCAAGGGATTCTCTATTTTAAGGGATGTCTCTATTTGGAGGAGTTGAGCAGGTCGATAGCGTCCTGTGGGTTACCGCCGAACTCTGGGCAGAATGGTTTGAATGAGCACCAGTTGCAGAGTGGGCCTGGCTTGGTCCGAAAATCAACTTTGGTACACGCATCGCCAATGGCATCCCAGACCGCTTGGGTCTTGTTTGCAACACCGCGCGACTGCTGATCGGATGTGGTGGCAACGATCGCTACAGGGTCGGCCAAGTAGAGCAGCTGGACTTTGACGGGTCGTTTTCCTAACGCTTCCTCAACCATCAACGCATAGAGATTTACCCCAGCGAGGCGCTGATCTTGGTAGCGAGGCCCAGGGGCTTTACCGGTCTTGTAGTCACTGATTATTAACTCGTCATCGTCGTTGAGTTCTAGACGGTCAATGACTCCGCGAACTGTTGCTCTGCCGATATTTGCTTGCAGTCTGAGCTCAAGACCGATCGGGCGGATACTAGATGGATCCTCTAGCTCGAAGTATTTGTAGACGAGTCTCTCGGCCTCTTCGTAGAACACGCCCCACTGCTCTTCGGTGAGGTTGAGCCCTGTGAAGTCAGGATCATTTGCGAGCTCAGTACGCGCAGTTGCAAGGTCCGCAAGCGCATTAGTGATACTGCGTTGGTCGGGTGCGCGCATCAT
>JBAXPT010000193.1:0-3534 GCA_037132095.1 Actinomycetes bacterium | reverse complement strand
GCCCCAAACCCCTTATTTCGATCGCATAATTGCGCAGCCTGAGTGACGAGAACCTCAGGATCCCAGTGGCGCGCATCAACAACGAGGAAATCGTTCCCTGTCGCTTCGATTTTTTGGAGAGTAATGAGGCTCATGCTGCCCCCCACCATGCCAGCAATGCGGGGGTCGTGTCCTCGATTTTCTCAACTGCCGCAAACCATGTGATGCGCGGGTCGCGCCTGAACCACATTCGCTGGCGCCTTGAGAATGATCTCGTACGGCGTTTTGCGGTCTCGAAGGCATCCACGAAGGCTAAATCTAGCTCCGCCTTTGGTGAATTTTCTAGGCCTCTCTCCATATCGAGAACCTCCTCCAACTCTTTATACCCAATGGCTTGACGCGCTGTCCTAGACCATCCGCGCGGTTCGGCCCGCAGTGCGCGCACCTCGTCAACAAGCCCGCCAACGCGCATCGCATCGAATCGCTCATGAATCCTAAGTGCGGTTACATCACGCGAGAGCCACAGACCCGCTATTCGCACTGGGAATGCAGTAGGTCCATATCGATCAAGCCCTGGTCCAAACGACGAGAAGGGCTCGCCTGTCTTCTCAATTACCTCTAGGGCGCGCACGATGCGGCGAACATTATGTGGATCAATTCGTGACGCAGCGAGAGGATCTTTAGACAGAAGTTGCTCATAGGCTGCGGCTACTCCTCCAGGCTCGGCGGTACGCGCCTCAATCTCTGCGCGCAGCACTAAATCTTCTCCGGGGAAACGAAGGTCATCTATTACAGCCTGCACGTATAGGCCTGTGCCCCCTACCAAAAGAGCACGCTTGCCCCGTGACTCGATATCCGCTACCGCTTTTCTCGCCTCAATTTGAAACTGCTGCACTGACCACACCTGCCAAGGATCTATCACGTCAATCATGTGGTGGGGCACTCGCTCGCGCGCCTCTGCAGCTACCTTGGCGGTTCCTATATCCATGCGTCTATAAACCTGCATGGAGTCAATGGAGACAATCTCAACATCGCCGAGAGCCTCAGCAGCGAGTAGTGCTATCTCAGATTTACCTGAGGCAGTTGGGGCAACCAATGCAAGGTGCTGAACACTGCCGAGGCCGAGCATACCGGCCTCCTCACGAGCGTCGCCTTCTCCAACATTGCGTGCGCTCCCTGAAGAACCTTGACTCACCCTGAGGTAACCGGAATCCGAACACGCCTTCTTGCAGCCGGCTCGGTTGCTTGAACAAACTCAGCGCTAAGCCAGTGAGGGGCAGCGCTTGTGATTCGAGCCTCAGCCATCGAACCAGGGGCTAAGAGAACCCCCTCAGGTGGCTTGAAGTGGACCAATTTAGATTGGCGAGTTCGCGCAGCGATAACAGCGGCGTCTTTCTTCGATGGCCCCTCAATGAGGACCTCCTCTATGAGACCGACACGCGCCTCGTAACGGAATAGAGCATCTACATCGCAGAGTTCGGTAAGGCGTGTCATGCGCTCGGCCACAACCTCGGGCGCTATAAAATCATCGACCATCTCTGCGGCCTCTGTACCCGGGCGAGGCGAGAATACGAATGTGTAGGCAGAGTCATATCGAGCCTCGGCCACTACCTCCATCGTGCGCTCAAAGTCTTCGTCAGTCTCTCCAGGGAATCCAACAATGATGTCCGTCGTGACCGCAAGGTCGGGGATACCCGCACGCGCTGCAGCGAGTCGCTCTAGATAGCGCTCAGCGGTATATCCGCGATGCATGCGCGCAAGTGTGCGATTCGATCCCGACTGCAGAGGCAGGTGAAGGTGCTCACAGACCGCCTCGCACTCCGACATCGCAGCGATTGTCTCTGGGCGCAGATCCTTAGGGTGTGGGGAGGTAAATCGAATTCGCTTTATTCCCTCAACAGCATCTACTGCGCGCAGCAGGTCTGCGAACTGCGGTGCGTACTGTGCAGCCCCCAGGTCACGGCCATAGGAGTTCACATTCTGACCGAGCAGCGTTATCTCGTTTACGCCGTCGGCACTTAGTTGCTCGACCTCATAGACGATGTCACCCATACGACGACTTACCTCGCTGCCACGCACACTTGGAACAATGCAGAAGGCGCAAGAATTATCGCATCCGATCTGAATCGTTACCCACGCCGAGTGATCTACTTCCCGACTAGCGGGGAGAGCAGACGGATAGGCCTCATGCTCCTCGAGAATCTCCATGACCGACTCGCCGGTGAGGCGTGACTGCTTTAGCAATGCGGGAGCGCTCGCAAGATTATGGGTACCGAAGACGACATCAACATGCCCAGCACGCTGCTGAACTATGTCGCGGTCCTTCTGAGCAAGACAGCCCCCAACAGCAATCTGCATGCCCGGGCGTCGATCCTTCAGTGACTTAAGGTGCCCGAGGGTTCCGTAGAGTCGGTTATCGGCGTTCTCCCGAATGCAGCAGGTGTTAAGCACAACTACATCTGCAAGCTCTAGGTCATCAGTAGGTTCGAGACCATCTGCAATTAGAACCCCGGCGATGCGCTCGGAGTCATGCTCGTTCATCTGACACCCAAAGGTGCGTACGAGGAATCTCCTTGGCTCGGTCACAGGCGGCAGTCTAGGACTCCCCTACGATCCCTCAACATGCGAGAGCTCAAAGAACCCCAAGTCTCTAGGGGCAACAGCCCCACTAACCGACTGAGAAGCCATTGCCGCATCTAACTCTGCTGGAGTGGGGGCTCTGTTTTGCGGTAGTCACCTTTGGAGCGACGACACAAGGGGTCGTCGGGCTAGGGCTCAATCTCATTGGCGTCCCCATTATTGCGATGATCAACCCAGATGCCGTACCGGCATCATTTCTGCTCATAGGGATCCCCCTCTCACTCACAATCGCAATACGCGAGAGGCATGCAATTGATCGCTCTGGCATCGGCTGGATCATCGCGGGGAGGGTCCCCGGCACGATCCTTGGGCTCATAGTGGTATCCGCTCTCGCCCCCAACGCCCTACTTGTAGCGGTTGGCTGCTCAATCATTATTGGGGTCTGCCTACTTAGTCTGCGATCGCCATCGGAGATAACTCCACTTGAAGCAGGTACTGCTGGCATTGCCGCTGGTGCGCTTGGGACTGCTGCAGCTGTAGACGGCCCGCCCCTTGCGCTTCTCTACCAGCACCATGCTGGCGAACGCCTTCGCGCAACTCTCGCTGTTTCATTTGTTGTTGGGAATGTGATGTCCCTTACCGCCCTTGCTATCGCCGGCGAACTCGGATGGCCTCAGGTCTCCTTCGCCATATGCATGCTCCCCGCTATTGCAATTGGTTATGCAGTATCGCATCCAATTCGAGCGCGGGTAGATGGAACAAAGCTTCGGCCATATGTTCTACTCATCGCACTAAGCGCAGGCTTTGCCGTACTTATTCGAGGAGTCTTCTAAACACCCGCTCTGCTAGGAGAGAGAAAAGGCCCGAGCCTCCAAGTACATATACGCACTTAGTGACTCGGGCCTTCATCAACCTCTCGGCTAATTAGCCGTCTATGTCAACCCCGATTGGTCCTTTGAGAACCTCAAGGCCATC
>JBAXPT010000192.1:0-3561 GCA_037132095.1 Actinomycetes bacterium | reverse complement strand
GACTCGCGAGATTCGCGTTCCTCGAGCGCCAGGAGTAGCGCAACTAGTCGCACAGGTGCCCCGCGACGTGGCGAGGGGCGCGGACGCCCCGAGGAACGTGATCCTGATCCACGCTCGCCAGCAGGTAGAGCTGCTGCAGCCGAGCGTAAGGCCGGTGGCGCGCGCAGTGGTGCGCCTCGCTCTGGCGCCTCACGCCCGACCTCACGGAGTACACCGCGCTCAGCAACTGGTGGATCACGATCAAGTAGCGGTTCTACAAGGAGAGATGACTGGTCGATGGGCGACTCGCGCGACTCGCGCAGTGGGCCGTCAAGGCCAGGCTCACCAGCAGCAGGTAGGGGCGGCGCTCGTGGTGATTCTCGCGGCGACTCGCGTACTGGCTCTCGTGGGGATTCTCGTGGTGGTTCTCGCGGTAGTCCTCGTTCTGACTCGCGCGGCGATTCACGTGGTGAATACCGCGGATCTAGCAGGGGAGAATCAACTCGTTCAGGGCCAGCAGAGGGCGCCATTACACGTTCTGGGCGCCGCATTGGCTCGGAGCCGCTCCCCACACCTCCACCCAAGCGCAGACCAGCCGGAGCCTCAAATGATGAGGTGCAGGAACCGCGGGTAGAGCGCGATGTGCTTAGGCGTGTCTCGCGCGACTCGAAGGAGCGGGCGCCACGAAAGGGTGCGCGACGCGTAGCGGATGCACCTCCGCGTAGAACTCCATCACGGCGCCGCAGGCCAGGGCCTCAAGCAGTGCGTGATGAAATTTTAAGAGTCGGAGGCAAGAGAGCTGATCGTCACTACGACGCATTGATGAAAGCAGCAGACGCATTTGCTGAGGGGCGCGAGCGTGATGCTCTGCGTATTCTCCGCCCACTTCGCGAAGAGGTATCAGCCTCGCCGAGCGTGCGCGAACTCTTTGGCCTGGCCCTCTATCGAGATGGCAAGTATCGGGATGCAGCGCGCGAGCTCGAGGAGTATTACTCCATGACCGGCGACGTTACTCAGCATCCAGTTCTAATGGATTGCTATCGCGCCCTCGGCGATCATGAGACGGTTGAGGCGCGGTGGCGCGAGCTTGGCGATGAGTCCCCGTCATCGGAGCTCGTCACTGAGGGTCGAATTGTCTTTTCTGGATCTCTAGCCGATCGAGGGAGGCTTGATGAAGCGATTACGTTGCTTGCAAAGCGTGCGGATGGAATCAAGCGCGTGCTTCAGCATCACCTTCGGCTTTGGTATGCACTTGCCGACCTCGAGGAGCGCGCAGGGAATCTGCCCGCTGCGAGGTCTCGATTTGATCGAATACGTCAGCATGACGCTGGATTTGCCGATGTAGCCGAGCGTTTAGCTGCACTTGCTTAGAAATACTCAGCACTTCTCGCTCGTTTGCTACCCGTAGCGAAGTTACGATCCACGTGTGTCAAACGGTGGGCAAGAGAATATTGCTACTCAATCAAGTCCTGATCACCCTCTAGTCGCGGGTGATGGGGTTCTGCGTTCATTTCCTTGCCTAGATGGTGTGCGTGCGCTAGCGGCGATCTTGGTGCTCATCAACCACTCCTCTGCATTCGCATCTGGTTTTGACTCAAGTTGGTCTCCAGAGCCAGTGCGTATTGTCACCGGTCTATTTGGGCGTATTGGTGTAGCAACATTCTTCGTGATCTCTGGCTTTCTGCTCTACCGCCCGTTTGTCCTCGCTCATTTATCCGGCTCTGGTTTCGGGGGTGCGGGGCGATTCTGGGTGCGTAGGTTTGCGCGCATTCTCCCCGGTTATTGGATAGCTCTTTTAGGTGCGATCGCTCTCGGCTCTGCTCAATTTCTCAACGCCGGCGTCTCCGGGTACTTAACCGCCTTCGGACTCGCGCAAAATTATCGGCTAGGTGGAATGATCTTTCTGGGAATAGCGGTTGCCTGGACCTTAGTTATTGAGGCCTCGTTCTATATTTTTCTCCCAGGTTTTGCATGGGTAATGTCGAGGTTTGGTCGCTCGGATAGCCACCACGCGCTGCGAGCGCAGATTATTGGTCTGAGCACGCTTGTACTCATTGCCTTAGTTACGAAGATTTACTGGCTTCTCTATCTACAGAGCAACGTGGAACTCCGGCGGACTTGGTTCCCTCTTTCGCAGCTCGGGTTTTGGCTCCCTGCTTACCTTGATTGGTTCGCAGTAGGAATGTTGCTTGCACTCTGCTGGGCTTGGCGTGCAACTGGAGGCAGACTTCCTCGGGTGATCTCAATATTTGCAGAACATTCATGGTTCTCATGGTTAGTGGCAGCAGGGTTCACGCTGGCGCTCACACGCATCGGAATTCCATTGCGGCCATTCGCAGAGTTTGGGCCTATGACAGGTTTTCTATATGACGAGTTCGCTCTCTGTGTCGGGGCCTTCCTTGTCCTCCCCGCACTATTCGCGGGGCCATCTCCAGGGATGATTCGACGAATGCTTGCTTCCCGCTTAGCCGTCTTTCTGGGGACCATCTCCTTTGGTATCTATTTGTGGAACGCAACGATTCTCGATTTTGTATATCGACGCGAACCTCTTGGCGGCGGCGGCTCTTGGTTTCTTTACAGTGCGGTGTCGCTAATGGCGACGCTCATTATTTCCTACGTTGTCTTTGTTCTCGCTGAGAGGCCGATACGCGATCTGGCCCATAAGTGGAGTGGTTCTTCGCGTCTTGGGAGCTCCCTAAACGCTAAACCAAGTTTTGTAATTGAGATCGGAGCAGAGCGGAATCGGTTGGAGACATGGGTCGAGCCGCGAGACTCTTCAAGAGTCTCAGATCCTGCGATTATCGCAGGCACCTTTGCATTGCTCCTTCTTCTCTCGATCGGCTTGCCGTCATTTAGGGCACTCTTCGCCTAAACGGCTATAGCGTCGCTCTCTTTGTTATCTCTGGAATAGTGGAGCGATCTGCGACGAATCAAGGTACTCGTCAACTCTTACTACGAGGCCATCCTGGAGTTTGACGACTAGGCATGCCGGTATCACTAAGTGCTGGGGCGCTATATCTCCACGCTGAGGAACAACGACGTGGAGACGGTGTCGCTGTACGTAGCCCGACTCCGTGGGAATCACCTCTAATACCTCATAACGAAGCGACTCGGCCCGTTGGTGCATGGCTTGAAGAGTCTCGAAAGTCTCGGCTGCAGGCTGGTCTACCCCCATGACGTTGATATTTACAACGCCATTGGGTGCATACATTGCAGCTAGTGCCTCTATGTTGCAGGCCTCAACATTGGCGATGAACTCTGCTGCGAGTCTTTGGATATCAATCTGCATGAGATTGACTCTAGGGCTTAGTTGTCACAGGTAAGCGTTACTCTCTCGACATCGCTTAAACGCTCCCCAATAAGCGTATCTACAGACCATATTTATCCGCACCGTTTTATCCGAACCGTTTTATCCGAACCGTTTTTATCCGCACAGTTTTTCGAATACGTATTTCCCCCTCATAGGCAGCGAAGTTAAAGGTATGAGGAGGCGGCTATGCCATCAACAATACGTAGCGAGAAAAGTAGCGAGAAAAGTAGCGAGAGAAGCAAGACGGCAGCCAAGACGGCAGCCAAGACGGC
>JBAXPT010000191.1:0-3562 GCA_037132095.1 Actinomycetes bacterium | reverse complement strand
CCGAGTTGTTACCCGAGAAGATGAACGAAGTAGTTGCATCGTTGGTTGGGTTAGCGCGCCAGGCTGAGGCGGATACTGAGTTCGCACCTTGCCCCGGCGAGTACTGCTCAAGTTGTCCATGGGCCGATCGGTGCGACGCCGCACCTGAGTCTGCAAGGAGTGCGAAATGATTGTTACTGCGCTAATAGTTGGTTTGGTTATTGGCGGTCTCGGCGTATTCGCGTGGCAATCAAGGGCGCACTCGAATTTAGAGGCGAAACTGGCGCGCGCAGAGAGCGGGGCTATGACGCAGATACAAGTTCTGGAGAGTTTGAAGGCAGCTTCTGCTGCCGCGATGGAGACAAGTAGCAGTGTCATCGTCGGCTTAGCAGACTCCAAAATGAAGGAGTCTGCTGCGACCGTAGAAGGATTAGTAAAGCCGGTGGCTGTTCAGCTCAAGGCGATGCAAGAGCGCCTTGAAGCTGTTGAGCGTGAGCGAGTGGCAGACTCAAGTTCTGTTAAGACTCTTGTAGATGAGTTGAAGACGACAACGATGAACTTGTTAAGTGAAACGCATTCGCTCTCGAGCTCGATGAGGGACTCGCGTTCACGGGGGCGTTGGGGAGAACAACAGCTCGAGCGGATCGTTGAGTTAGCTGGAATGCTCGAACACTGCGACTACGACACCCAAGTTCATATACCCGGTGCTGAGGGCGCATCTCGCCCCGACATGATTGTCCGCCTCCCACAGGATCGACTTATTGTGATTGATGCGAAAGCACCCTTAACTGCCTACCTAGATGGTTTAACAAATGCGGCGACTCCAGAGGCTGAAAGTGCAGCATTGCAAGCCCATTCCAAGGCGATGTCAGGGCACGTAAACGAATTGGCGAAGAAGAACTATACGGACCAAGTCAAGAATGCAATTGACTTCGTCGTCATGTTTATTCCAGGCGATGCATTTTTGGCGGCTGCGATGCGTACTAACCCAGATTTGTTTGAACAAGCAGCAGCTAAGGGGGTCGTGATCACGACGCCGTCGACTTTGCTAGCGCTCCTGAAGGCAATCTCATTTGGTTGGCGCCAGACGGCACTCGCCGAGCACGCGCATGAGATCGAAAAGCTAGGAAGTGAGTTACTCAAACGACTTGGGGTATTCGCGGAACACTTCAGTTCGGTGGGTGAGTCGCTGGGCAAATCTGTTCAATCGTGGAACAAGGCGGTAGGTTCGATTGAGGTGAGCTTCTTGCCCTCGGCGAGGAGGATGAAGGATCTCGGTGTACGCAGTGAGAAAGCTCTCCCCTCATTTTTGACACTCGAAGCGCCCCGCCAAGTGACCGCACCCGAACTAGTTGCGTCGGTTGATAAGGACGGTCTCGAGGAAATAGGAGATTGATCTCGCTAATTCCTAACCGGCTACGCGCTCTGGTGCTCTGAATACTTGGTCTCGGTGCCAGGAGGAGTGCTCGTCGGCGATACGTGGTTGACCGAGTTGAGGAGCACGAACCTCTTGACCGTTTAGGTCTCCGACGAAACGCCTTGAAGCCTCGGTCGCTCCGCGAAAATGCCCGGAGACTGCAATTCGGTTCTCATCGTTTACGGTCATCACGCCACGATCAAAGAGTTTGTGATGCAGCGAGCAGAGGCAGACTCCGTTCTGTACGTCATCTGGCCCTTCGTATGCCCACCAACGAACGTGTGCAGCCTCAAGCCCAACAGCGACACGTTCGAGTAACCCATCAAACCCGCAGAAGGCGCATGTCTCCTCATATGCGTAGAGCACACGCTTGCGAAACATGGGGTCACGTCTTCGCCGCAACTCGGCGACCCTCTCGAGGGTAACCACTACATCGTTAATCGAGAGGCCGACCGCTGAGAGAATGTCTTCGTGGAGAGTCTCGGGGAACTCTCGATCGAGGAGCAGGCGTGCAGTGTTGGCAATAAGACTCGGGGATTCGAGAAGCGCTGCTTCAAACTCCGGAGTGAATTGACCTACTGCTCCGTCACGAAGCGCCGCTACAGACTCACTCGGTTCTTCTCCGTTACGCATCTCGACTACCCAGAGGCCATCAGATTGAAGTCGGTAGAACGGGTACTGCGGTTTTGGGTCACGACCTGCATCAATCAGAAGCTCACCGAGTGACTTCTCTGCCTCTGAGAAAGCAACCTTGGACGAACGCTCGCGTTGGAGGCGTCCGAGTGCGTAGAGGATCAGCAGAGGTTTATGCGGCGCGCGCTCACCGCCTCCTCGGTGCTGGTTGATCTTTGCTACGCGCTCAAGCCATGCGTTGTCATCCACCTGCGTGAGGCTAGAGCCGCACGCAAGTGGATGCTGTGAATCCGCAGGCTTAATGCCTCAGTCGAGAGTGTCGCTGGGGACGAGTGTGGATCTCCGCTCGAGGATTGAGGCGTCATCTATGCCGTAGACATCGAAGAGAGTGCTAGCCACTAGCGCGGCGATCTCGGAGGTGACGGGATTCTCGGTGAAGTCGGCCGTCGCAAGCAGCACGTCTCCTTGGAGACTCGACTCGGTCCAACCGATGCGATCAAGGACCGCCCTTGTACCGACATCAAGGGTAAGTTCGTGGCCGGAGTCATTGGTCATCACAACAATCCCCCGAGGGTCACCCTCCAGCGAGACCCAAGAGCCGCTTGGTGTCTGAAAGGCTGCGTAGCTGTGCTCGTCATCGAAGTCTTCGGAGAGGAAGCGGCAACAGATCCCCGCTACCTCCGTGACCAACTCAGCTCGGGTGCTTCCCTGCAATACCCATTGATCCGAACCAAACCTTTCGCCATTCTGCGATGCTTGAGTCAATGCCATCGTCGCCACATGCTCATAGAAGTGAATCTCGTCGTTGTCGCCATTTTGGCTCGTCACTCCAAGCAGGGCGGTAGCAAGAGCGCGCACAGTTGCAGCCGCAGCGGCGTAATCATTCTCGCTTTCTTGAACCGCATGCAAGATCGCATCAAAATCAGGTTCGCTACCGAGTTCAATTTCACGTGCGATTAATCCTGCTCGATTTGCGGCCAGCCACGAACTAAGAGCGGATGCCTCAAGCACTGCAACAAAAGGCTGCGTATTAGGTATGGAGATCACAGGAGCCTCTGGATCGCTCGGATCTCGAAAGCGTTGAATCAAGTTATCGAGTCCTTGACCGAGGAGGTGCAGGCGCGCCGACTCAACGGTTGCCTCCGCTGCTCGTCCACGAAGCGCTTCTAGCCTCGCCCGCACAACTGCCGGGTGAAGTGCAGCAGGTTTAGGCGCTGCCTTTTTCACCGCTGCTTTCTTGCTGGTGTTTTTCTTATTAGTGCTGTTGCTCTTCTTTGAGTCTGTCATTTTCCTGCCCCTTATTGGTTGGTGTTGATTCAGGTTGGTATTGCTATTGGTTGGTGTTAATGCCCGGTGCGTGTCACGTAAGTAATTGTGCCTTAGGGGTGTGACAGTGAAAAAGGCCGGGCTAGGTCATCACGGCCGGTGCCGTGCTGCATCATGGCGTTTGCCTTATGCTTGGAACCCGGAGTCGCTCGTCGAGCCTCTCGTGAATGGAGCATTTTTGATGAAACGGTTTGTTGCAGCGTCTGT